>JANOBN010000001.1:0-2461 GCA_031411675.1 Bacteroidota bacterium
ATGAAAATTTTGAACAGAGCGCTCTTTGCCTTTGTGTAAAATGATTTTGGGAAATTCAGTTCTGTCCATTATTCTTTAAAATAGTATTATTTGATATGTGATAACCTGATAGATTCAATAATTTTCCCGTTGATAATTATGCTGGCAATATATATTCCTTCAGGTTGATTAGCAGAATTCCATTGAACCACAGAATCGTCCGGATTTATAGATTTTTCAAATACTTTTTTGCCACTTGAAGAAGTAATTCTTAAGATTGCTTTTTGGGAAGGATTTAACTTATAGTGTATTTCAAAAGTATCTCTGGAAGGATTGGGAATGGCAATTAAATCATTTCTTTTCACATTATTTTCAGCTGCTATATCTACGGTATAATCCCTGATGCCAAATACATATTCACCTTTCACAAGACTGTCAATTCGTATTGAACCAACTTTATCAATTGTGCTGGCACCGGTTATTAATGTAGTGTTGGTAAGCAAATGCCAGTCATCACCTGCTCCTGTTCGAAACAATAGTACCAGACTATCTTCCGAGGTAGTGATAAGGGAATTATCAATATGCCCTGTAGAAGTGCTGTTACTGCCATTATAACTGAAGGTAAGTTGTGCATCATAACCGGGCTTGATTATGCCGTCAATTTTCCAGTAATGATAATCGCTGATTCTTATTCCGGGATTCGATTGTTTCCAGTCATCCGGTCGAACCCAATTATTTTCTACCCTTACCAGTGAAGAATCAGTACCGATTGAAATCGTATTTAGGGTGGTATTGGTTTCATTGAAGATCACGGTTCCATTAGAAGTAATCCATTTTTCGTAATCTGTTATGGCATCACTTATTTTCTCTTTTCTGTCAAGTGTTATCATTTGCGCAACAAAAAAAATCGGTATGTGAAACATTTGCGTAGCAGAGTCAATTACAACAGAAATTGTAGTATCAGTTATCCCATCCGTCAAATTAATTTCCACAGGCATTTCATACAAATGGTTATTCCCTTTACTGCGTTGGCGCACATAAATAAAGTAATGATCAAGTCCACCCGGAAAATAAACAACAGAATCAATAGAGAAATGCGGAAAGCCTTCCGTAAAAACCCAATCATTAAAAAAACGATTCATATTGATACCTGATGCTGTTGTAAAATCATCCCGCAACTGGTAGGAGTTACCGGTAGAATAAGCCCTATCCGACATATAATATCTGCATGCATTAAAAAATGCAGAATCTCCTAAATAGTTTCTAAGGGTATGCAAAACACTGGCAGATTTTTTATAAACAGTAGTGCCGTAAGTATATTCATTGGGTACATTAATTAAAGATAGATAACTGCCATCATCAATGTGTGCAAACTGCAAAACCTTTTTGTGATTCGTGCGGATCCAATTCTTGTAAGCAGTTTTTCCATACACTTTTTCAGTCATAAACGCTTCATTAAAGCTGGCAAACCCCTCATTTAACCACATATCGCCGGCACTTTCACACGTTACTTTATCTCCCCACCACATATGACTTAATTCATGAGCCCATAAAGTTTCATAAGTAAGTCCGCTGATAAATGCACTGCCAATATGTATGCTGGTTGCATGTTCCATCGCACCGGAATTAAATGGCACAAGTACATATCCTGCTTTGTCAAATGGATACGGACCATAAGCGGTAATGAAGCTACTTAAAATGGTATCCAGGTGCTGAAAAGTATTTAAAACTGTTGCAGTATCTGTAATTGAACAACCCCATTCAACAGGGATATTATTCGAAGTTCTTTTTAAAGTGTAGAAATTGGAAACGGCAATAGAAGCCAGATAAGATGCTATAGGTTGATTCATCTTCCAATGCCAGGTCACTGTGTTGCCGGGGTTATTATTACTTCCTGCTAAAATGCCATTGCAAAATGCTTTTTGCGTATTTGAGGTTGTAATATAAAAATCATATAATGATCGATCTGTAAATTCATCAATACAGGGAAACCAGGCCCTTCCAAAGTTATGTGGTGTTGCATCAAAGCCCACTCCCATATTAAATGCATGAGTTGCCGAAAAATAAAAACCACCCCAACCGCTGGCATCCTTAACCGGAGAACCATGATAGAAAATATGTGCTGTTAAAGAATCATTCATCATTAATGTAATAGGGGAGGGAATAACAAGATTAGTATCATCATAGTTATATTGAATCGACGTACCATTTATCATTATGGAATCAATTGTAAGCTTAAGCAAACTCAATTTTAAGAGCATAACATTATTATGTTTAGCTTCAAAATTAACGACACAGGATCCTTTAATTGTCTTGGCAGTAAAATTCATACTGTCAATATATATACCGTATTGCTTTACATGCAAACTGTCACTTATTGCCGCTTTTGTTGAAAAGAAAGCAAGGCACGTAAAAATGATTATAAGAATTGGCCGGAGTAGTTTATTAAATTTCAGCATGGAACTTTTATTTGATAAATATA
>JANOBN010000002.1:0-2202 GCA_031411675.1 Bacteroidota bacterium
CCAAAGGGTCAATAACAGCGGCATCGTCGCCAATACCTTTAATACTACCCTCTTGTTTTAAGGAAATGTTCCTGCTCAGGTGCTCTATAAGTCCAAATTCCCCTAACTGGCTTAGCTCTGTACGGCTGTCTTTATTTTCAAACATGGCACAAAAGTAAATCTAAGGACCGGATATCGCCACTTTTGGCAAATTTTATCTCTTAAAAGTAGTTAATAACCCTTTTAATCGTCGTATCTTTGCCGCAAAGTTTAAAACCATATGCTCACAGTAACAGAGAAAGCAAAAAACAAGGCGATTGAGCTCATGAAACAGGAAAACAAACCTACCGATGCATTTATTCGGGTAGGTGTTGATGGTGGAGGATGCTCAGGTCTGACTTATAAGCTGGAGTTTGACAATGTCACACTTCCTGGCGATAAGGTATTTGAAGATAAAGGAATGAAGATTGTTTGTGATAAAAAAAGCTTCCTCTATCTCATCGGAACAGAATTAGATTTCACCGATGGATTAAATGGCAAAGGATTTCAGTTTCATAACCCGAATGCATCACGTACTTGTGGATGCGGAGAGAGTTTTGCTGTCTGAGTTTTTTTTTGCCCGAAAAATAAGTTTAGAACCATTCCAAATAATAAAGGAAAAACAGTTTTAATATGAGTGATGACTTAAAAATTCTGGACGATGTAGCATTGGGTGATTACAAGTGGGGCTTTGTAAGTGACATTGAAAGTGACAATGCACCGAAAGGACTTACAGAAGATACCGTGCGTTTTATTTCTGCTAAAAAGAAAGAACCAACATGGTTATTGGAGTGGAGATTAAAAGCATTTAAACTCTGGAAGGAACTGAAGGAACCTACATGGGCAAATGTTCATTATCCTGCAATTAATTTTCAGGATATTATTTATTACTCTGCACCAAAAGCACCCAAGGTATTAAATTCTCTGGATGAATTAGATCCGGAGATTAAAGCAACATTTGATAAATTGGGTATTTCATTAATTGAACAAAAGCGTTTGGCGAATGTTGCAGTGGATGCAGTTATTGACAGCGTTTCAGTAAAGACTACATTCCGTGAAGAACTTTCCAAACTTGGAATTATTTTTTGTTCGTTTAGTGAAGCAGTACATGAGCATCCTGAATTAATTAAAAAATATATAGGCAGTGTTGTACCAATGACAGATAACTATTATGCTGCATTAAACAGTGCTGTATTTAGTGATGGCTCCTTCTGTTATATTCCTAAAGGAGTACGTTGTCCGATGGAGTTGAGTACCTATTTCCGTATTAACTCTGCAGGCACCGGACAGTTTGAACGCACATTAATTGTTGCTGATGAAGGATCATTTGTAAGTTATCTGGAAGGATGTACTGCACCAATGCGTGATGAGCATCAGTTGCATGCTGCAGTAGTAGAGATATATGCACATACCGATGCACAGGTAAAATATTCGACGGTGCAAAACTGGTATCCCGGTGATAAAGAAGGAAAAGGCGGCATCTATAATTTTGTTACCAAGCGCGGAATTTGTGCAGGTGATCGTTCCAAAATAAGCTGGACACAAGTAGAGACAGGTTCAGCAATTACCTGGAAATATCCCGGTGTAATTTTAAAAGGTGATCATTCAGTTGGCGAGTTTTATTCTGTTGCATTCACCAACAATATGCAACAGGCTGATACCGGAACGAAGATGATACACATCGGAAAAAATACCCGTAGCACTATAGTATCAAAAGGAATCAGTGCCGGTAAAAGTCAGAATAGCTACAGAGGCTTAGTAAAGATAAATCGTAAAGCAGAAAATGCCCGTAATTATTCTCAATGTGATTCCTTATTACTTGGCGATCGTTGCGGAGCACATACCTTTCCTTATTTGGAATGCTCCAATAAATCAGCAATGGTAGAACATGAAGCAACTACAAGCAAGGTTGGAGAAGATCAGATCTTCTATTGCAATCAAAGAGGTATCTCTTCGGAAGATGCAGTAGGATTAATTGTAAATGGATTCTGTAAAGAAGTATTCAATGAATTACCAATGGAATTTGCAGTAGAAGCGCAAAAGCTATTGGCGATTTCACTGGAAGGAAGCGTGGGGTAAAAGAAATTCTAAATTCTAAATTCTAAATTATAAATTATAAATTATAAATTATTTCTTTCAGATTCAAAATTTTCAAATTTGAAAGATAAAATATAAATTAACAAC
>JANOBN010000003.1:0-1999 GCA_031411675.1 Bacteroidota bacterium
ACAAAAAATGGAATGCATTGTTTTAATTGTTCTGTTGTTTTTTTTAATAGGTTTACGGAACAAAATTTAGCTTATGCAAATTACATTTCATGGAGCTGCACGTAAGGTGACAGGTAGCAGACATTTAATCACCACAGATAAAGGAATAAAAATACTACTTGATTGCGGGCTTTTTCAGGGGGAAGGTGATCAGACTGATGAACTAAACCGTCATCTTGGGTTTGATCCGTCTTCGATTGATTACCTCATTCTCTCTCATGCACATGCTGATCATGTAGGAAATATACCTTACTTATTTAATCAGGGATTTAAAGGAAAAATTTTCTGCACGGTCGCCACGTTCGATCTTTGTGCTGTAATGCTATTAGATAGCGCACACATTCAGGAACATGATATTGAATATGTAAATAAAAGAAGACGCCGGAAACATCAACCGGCCATTACCCCTTTATATACTGCCCAAGATGTAACTGAATGTTTGAAAAATTTTGAACCCGTTGCATACAATGAATGGATAAAAATTGAAGAAGGCAGTGAATTTTTATATATTGACTCCGGTCATATTCTGGGAAGTGCATGTGTAAATTTAAAAATTAAGGAGAAGGATAAACAAACCAATTTATTTTTCAGCGGAGATATTGGCAGATATGGCGATTTAATTTTGCCGGATCCACAACCATTTCCTCAAGCAGATTATATCATTTGCGAATCAACATACGGTAACAGATTGCATGAAGCTTCAACAGATGCTGCAACACGATTGTTGAACATTGTAATTGATACCTGTGTTACACGAAGAGGCAAACTCATTATACCGGCATTTAGTCTGGGGCGAACACAGGAAATTATATATACACTTGACAAGCTTAACAGTGCCGCTAAAATGCCGGATGTGAAAATATATATAGACAGCCCTCTTGCTGTGAATGTTACAAGCATCATGCGGAAGCATAAGGAATTATTTAATACTTCCATGCAGGAATATATGAAAGGCGACCCTGATCCATTCAGTTATAATAATGTTACTTTTATTACTGATGTTGAAGAATCCAAAGCTTTAAACGAATCGGATGAGCCCTGTGTTATCATTTCCGCATCCGGGATGATTGAAGCGGGTAGAGTGAAGCATCATGTAAAAAACAATATCAGTAATTCACGCAATACCATATTAATTGTTGGATATTGCCCACCAACTTCATTAGGCGGTCGACTTATTAATCGAGATCCATTTGTGAAAATATTTGGTAAGGAATATGAAGTACATGCTCACATTGAAGTGATTAGTAACTACAGTGCTCATGCTGATTACAATGAAATGCTTCGTTATTTGTCCTGTCAGGATGCTTCTAAAGTGAAAAAAATGTTTTTAGTTCACGGTGTTATTGAATCACAAGAGGCATTCCGTGAGCGCCTGATTACTGCCGGATTTAAAGAGGTGATGATTCCTGTTCAGGGAGAATCGGTGAACTTGTAAATGATGAGTGAAGGTGGTTTATCTATTGGTACTTAAATAAACTCCAATTCCTGCTTCAAAAACGGAAGCATGTTGTACAAACTGACCTTTTAACGGATACAGTGCAGAACCATAAATTTTCAGAAGATTAGAAGGAGTAAATTCAATTTTCAGTCCTAACCGCAGATAACCGGAGTTATTACTTGATAATCCTGGGATACCGCCAATTTTTTTATCATCACCATTCTCCAGTGGATTAATTGCACGGCAAACTAATACCGTCCAGAAGTGCGAGAAAGGCTGCCAGGCAACATCACCTCCCGCATCTACTTCATCAGTAAAGCTGTTGCCACGATGTAAGAATCCACCATATGCCTGCATGTATAATTTATTGCTATGAGTATAAATATATTCTACTTTTATTGCTTGTGAAAAAGTACTGTAGCCGGTGTTTAAATTGTATTTATTGTTTGCATCACCGGAAGGGAGTACAACACTGCCATTCAACAATACCAGAGATTTCTCTGTAGAATAAATTTTATATTT
>JANOBN010000004.1:0-2315 GCA_031411675.1 Bacteroidota bacterium
TCCGGCTGACGAGCGATAGACTCTAAGGCTGAACCACCGATGCGACCAATACCGATACCGGCACCGATTGCAGCAAGACCTGCACCAACACCTGCCAGACCATAAGCCATTGACATGTTTGCTGCTTCCTGTAATAAAACTGATGTTAACATTTGATTATATATATTAAGTGAAACTAATTCCAGGGAAATTCTAAATTCTAAATTTTTTGTACTAGATACTTGATACTAGCAACTTGATACTAGATTATTGCTGCTTCTTCCACATGAGCATCATGTCCCGGAGAGTCATGATGATGTTCTTCTACGGCTGCTCCGAAATATATTGCTGATAATAAAGTAAACACATACGCTTGTAAGAAGGCAACCAATAATTCCAGGAAGCCCATAAACACATACATCAAACCACTGAATATGGAAATACCATAGGCACCACCACTACCAAATGATTCTTTGAATATAAATATCATACTGATAAACGCCAATGCAACAATATGTCCTGCCGTAATGTTGGCAAAGAGTCGGACCATCAATACAAAGGGACGAAGTACTACACCCAGTAACTCAATTGGAGTTAAGATCAGCAATACTGCTTTTGGTACACCCGGCATTGCAACCACGTGCATCCAGAAATTCTTATTACTATTTAATAACTGAATGAAAAACGTGATTGCCGCAAGTGTTAAAGTAATGGCAATATTTCCTGTTAAGTTAGCCCCGCCCGGAAAGATTGGAATTAACCCCAGCAGGTTATTCAGCAGTATGAAAAAGAATACGGTAAGCAAATAAGGCATAAAACGCTCATATTTATGTCCGATGCTTGGCTTGGCAACGTCATCGCGTATCATTAAAATTAAGGGTTCAAGCAGAGATTGCAGTCCTTTAGGAGCCATTCCTTCCCGCTTCACATACGCTTTTGCAACGGAAGTCATCATCCATACCAATAATAAACCGCTGATAATGATGGCCATTACATTTTTGGTAATTGACAGATCGTAAAGACTTGCAGTTACTTCTTCATTAATAGTAGCTGATTCAGCATCAATGGCATCCATCTCATTTACAGCCACCAACGTGTATTTTTTCTCATCCTTATAACGGTGCAGCATATAACCATTATGAGCGCTGTGTCCGTGATGAAAGTTGCTCGACATAAAAACAGATAATCCGCGGGAAGAATAAGCAATCACCGGGAGCGGAATGGAAACAGAACTATGACCTTCTCCCCATAAATGCCAGTCGTGAGCATCCAGAATATGCTCAAATATCATTTCGCCGGCATTAAACTTCTTTACTTCTCCATGTCTTTCCGTATGACCTTCATGACCAGCTTCTTCCGCTTGAACATGGGTTTCTGTATTATTAACCTGTAATGTGTCTTCACTGGCCTGTGCCATTGACGGCACTAAAAAAATGGTCAAAACCACCATACTAATAAAGAGGACTATTCTGCGTAAGTTATTGATTTTCTGCATTATGCACGCGTTTTTTTCAAAAGAGAGCGCAAAGGTAATTAATTGAGGCAAAAAAGAAAGGGTTTATGCCCGATTACTTATGAAATACGGAGCACAAAAGGAGGAATTTAAAATGGAAGCAGATTATCTTTTATAGCTATAATAAGTTATTGGTTGGATGGCTTATGCATTAACTGATAAACTGTTGCTTTACAGAACGTTTGAATGAAAAAATCGGGTCTTTAAAGAAATAGCAAATGTTTTAAGGGTAATTAAAAAGAAGACACTTTTATTCAATAAATACTATCACATTTGATAATAGGGGGGCTTCTTTTTTAGCCATATTTTTATTTCGCAATTTTAAATTAAGTGACGAAGTGACGAATGACGGTGACAAAGCATTTCAATTACTGAAATTACAGAATTAATATTGCAGAATCATTATTTTTAGTTAGCTTGCAGTGCCTTAAATGCGATTTTATGTGTCAGGTAAATACTGATTTAAAGGGCAACTATTTTAATGATTAGTAAAATGCTTAGAGTTTGCAAAGAGTGTTCAGAATTAATTAAAAAATAAATAAGGATAAAAAGAATTTATATTCTCTCTGTTTCAAAATAACATACAGGGATAAAAATTAATTATAGTATAAAACAACCATTATGAAAAAATTTCTAATCATTATCACTGCGCTCATTACGACCATTTTATCAACAACTGCACAACCGACAAAATTATGGGATGTAAGATTCGGAGGCAGTGCATCTGATGAACTTCAATCGATGCAAATAACATCTGATGGAGGATTGATTATGGGAGGTTATTCTTTGTCAGGCATTACCGGTGACAAGTCACAGGCTTCAC
>JANOBN010000005.1:0-2464 GCA_031411675.1 Bacteroidota bacterium
ATTTACTTTTATTGAAGGGTAGCATTGGAAAGCCGGGTGCGGGAACTTGTCCTGTGCGCGGGCATAGCAATGTGCAGGGCGACAGAACGATGGGTATTTATGAGAAGCCATCAAAATCATTCTTGGAAAATCTAAAAAAATCTTTTGGATTTGAGCCGCCGCAAAATAATGGTTATGATACAGTTGAAGCAATTCATGCAATGAAGGCAGGTAAAGCAAAAGTTTTTTTCGCCATGGGAGGAAATTTTTTATCAGCCGCTCCGGATACGGGATTTACAGCAGAAGCCTTAAGAAATTGCAGGCTTACGGTGCAGGTCTCAACTAAGTTGAATCGTAGTCATCTTATACATGGTGAAGAAGCAATTATTCTGCCTTGTTATGGAAGAAGCGACAGAGACATGACAGGAGGTATGCAGCAGTTTGTGACTACAGAAAATTCTATGGGAGTCATTCAATTGTCAAAAGGGAATCTCGAACCGGTGAGTGGTGATATGCTTAGCGAACCGGAGATTGTGTGCAGGCTTGCTTTAGCAACACTTCAATCGAAAAGTAAAACAGACTGGAAATTATATATAAAGAATTATGATTTAATTAGAGATGATATTGCACGTACCATTCCCGGATTTGAAAGTTATAATGAAAGAGTTAAAAAGCCCGGAGGTTTTTATCTCCCAAATGCTTCGCGCGACGGACGATTTACCACACTGACAGGAAAAGCACATTTTAATATTGCAAGCCCTGAAGAAATAAAGCTGAATGATGGCGAGTTGTTAATGATGACGATCAGAAGTCATGATCAGTTTAATACAACTATTTACGGATTGAATGACCGGTATCGCGGTGTGTTTAATGAACGTCGTGTTATATATATGAATACTACCGACATCAATGCAGCAGGTTTGCAGCCGGGAGCATTGGTAGATATTATTAGCACTTACGAAGCAGAGCATAGGATAGCCAGAAAATTTATTATTGTTGAGTTTAGTATACCTCAAGGCTGTGCCGCAACTTATTTTCCGGAGACAAATGTTTTAGTCCCTATTAACAGCACTGCAGAGAAAAGCAATACACCAACTTCAAAAAGCGTGGTGATTCGTGTGGTGAAACACCCGTTCGATTAAATCCGTTGTTTTTAATAGCCAAGTATTTTCATCATGCTTTTTGCACTTTGTTCCTTTGCAAATAAGCGGGTACTGTATTCTCCTTCTTCATCGCGGTCAATCAGCACGTGTTTTGGTGCAGGTATCAGGCAATGTTGAATGCCACCATAACCACCAATACTTTCCTGATAAGCCCCGGTATGAAAGAATCCAAGGTACTGTTTCTCCTCATTTTCAATTTTTGGCAAGAAAACCCGGTTCCGTACTGACTCCATGATGTAGTAGTCGTCACTGTCGCACGTCATGCCTCCCAGGTTTACCCTTTGATAATCCCGATCCCAGTTATTAATGGCAAGGAGTATAAAGCGTTGCTTAATACCCCAAGTATCTGGCAAAGTAGTGATGAAGGAACTATCAATCATGTTCCACAATTCATTATCATTCTGTTGCTTTTTACCTACAACAGAGAATAATATTGCACCACTTTCCCCTACTGTGAAGCTGCCAAACTCCGTAAAGATGTTTGGTTCAGGTACCTCTTTCTGCTCACAGGTTTGCTTAATTTGTCTGATTATTTCATCAGCCATGTACTGATAATCAAAGTTAAAGTCGAGCTTGGTGCGGATTGGAAACCCTCCACCAATGTCAAGATGCTCTAAATCCGGGCATAACTTCTTCAACTCACAGTACATATTAATGTTTCTGTTTAACTCACTCCAATAATACGCTGTGTCCTTAATTCCGGTATTAATGAAAAAATGAAGCATTTTAAGTTCTACATTAATATTATCATGAATGTGAGAACGGTAATAATCAACCAGTTCTGCTGTCCTGATCCCAAGACGTGAAGTATAGAATTCCGCATTAGGTTCTTCTTCGGAAGCGATACGGATGCCGACCTGAATCTTCTTATTATAAAGCATTTCATATTGTTCCAGCTCCAGTTTACTATCTAGAATTGGAATAACATTTATAAAACCTTCCTTCCACAAGTCTACGATTCCCTGAATATAATTATCCCTTTTAAAGCCATTACAGAGAATAAAAATATCTTTTGTAATAGCCCCATCCTCATATAACTTCTTAATTATAGTGATATCAAATGCGGAGCTCGTTTCCAGATGTATATCATTTTTAAGCGCTTCATGTAATACAAATTCAAAGTGGGAGCTCTTGGTGCAGTAACAATATCGGTACTCGCCTTGATAGTCTTCTTTAGCCATAGCCACATTAAACAATCGCTTCGCTTTCTGTATCTGAGCACTGATCTTTGGCAGATAAGTGATCTTTAATGGGGTGCCATATTGCTCAATAACGTCCATTAACGGTATTCCGTTGAAGTGAAGTTGATTATCAATTACTTC
>JANOBN010000006.1:0-1781 GCA_031411675.1 Bacteroidota bacterium
TTAATCGCAAAAACGTTTGCCGGATGTGAGGAATTGCTACAGAATGAGCTTATTGCCATTGGTGCAACAAATATTCAGATACTTACACGTGCTGTTGAGTTTGAGGGTGATCTTGCTGTGATGTACAAAGCTAATCTGCAATGCCGTACTGCACTTCGTATTTTAAAAACTTATTGCACGTTTGAAGCAGCAAATGAGGATATGCTCTATCATGAGATTAAGAATATCGACTGGAGTCAGCATTTTTCATTGGTTCAGACTTTTGCACTTAATGCAACATTAAATCAATCTACTCTCACGCATTCACAATATGTTGCACTTAAAGCCAAGGATGCTATTGTTGATCAGTTTCGTGAAAAAACAAGTGAACGTCCTAATGTAGATATTGAACAACCTGATTTAAGAATACATCTGCACATTTACAGAGATCAGTGTACGCTTTCATTCGACAGTTCCGGTGAATCGTTGCATAAAAGAGGATACCGTGATTATACGAATCAGGCACCCATGAATGAGGCTCTTGCTGCTGCTTTAATTCTGATTAGTGGTTGGGATGGCAAATCTCCTTTTGCAGATTTTATGTGTGGCAGCGGTACTATTTTAATTGAAGCTGCAATGATTGCACGGAATATTGCCCCGAATAAATATCGTGATCGCTTCGGATTTCAATCATGGAAAGGATATGATGAGGGCTTGTGGAAATATATATATGATGAGGCAATAAAAGCAGAGATCCCTGCCACCGGTGTAAAAATATATGGTTCAGACATTAGTGGTATTGTGCTGGATAAAGCAAAGCAGAACATTCACAATGCCGGTTTGTCGGATATGATTGAATTAAAGAAATGTCCTTTCGAAAAGTTTCAGCCTCCTGTGGAAGGCGGTACATTGATCAGTAATCCTCCATACGGAATTCGAATAGAACCCCGCGACATTATTGATATGTACACCAAGTTAGGCGATGCCATGAAGCAACATTTTAAGGGCTGGACCTGCTGGATTTTTACCGGAAATATGGAAGCCATAAAACATGTCGGACTCCGTGCAACCCGCAAAATTCATTTGTTTAATGGTCCGTTGGAATGCAGGTTTTTAAGGTATGAAATTTATTCCGGAAGCAAGAAAGCATCAAAATCAGAACAAATTAAAGAATAGCAACATAAATAATTTACTTAAATAAATTAAAACTATTATACCTTTTCATTTATGCGTGCATTAACTTCTTTGCAAAATTGCTTCACTGCAGTATGCCAGTTCAGATAAGATGTAGTGCCATCCATTTTTTCAATCTGTTCTATTAACGGACGCAGATGATGCATTCTCATTTCAATTACTTGTGGCTTCAATACTAAAATCAGTCGTTGAATTTGTTGCCAGTCGTTTTTCTTCAAGGCTTCTTCAATTTGTCTGATACGCTGCGGCATCAGAATAATAAAGATCTGTCGATATCGCTGTTCCCGTGTTAGAGACGCAAATTTAACCTCATCAGGTATTTCCTCTGTAGACTCTACTACCTCATCAACACTTTCATCTTCAACATCAGCTTCTGTATCAACTTCTATTGGTTCGTCCTGCTTAACACTCAATCCTTCATAAAGATGATGTTCTATCTGATCAACAGATTCCTCACTTTGTTTCTCCGCAAGGATAAATAATTCATGCTCCTTCTGAACTTTTAGCAGCTTGCTTTTTACTCTGCCATTATTAAAAAACAACACAATCACTAAAATAAATAAGAGCGCACTCGCTACAACCGCTAGCATAAGTTGATTCTCTTTCGC
>JANOBN010000007.1:0-3376 GCA_031411675.1 Bacteroidota bacterium
ATTCAGAAACAGAGGCAGAAGGTTGGCTTGTGATCAACTCTTTAAGAGGCGGTGCAGCGGGTGGCGGTACAAGGATGCGCAAAGGTCTGGATAAGCGGGAAGTGGAGTCGCTCGCCAAAACCATGGAGATCAAATTTACCATTTCAGGACCGGCTATCGGAGGCGCTAAATCTGGCATTAACTTCGATCCTTTTGATCCCCGAAAACCTCAAGTACTTCGACGGTGGTATAAAGCATTATTACCTCTTTTAAAGCATTACTATGGTACAGGAGGCGATCTTTTTATTGATGAGATACATGAAGTGATTCCTATTACCCATGTTTTTGGCTTGTTACATCCTCAGGAAGGGGTGGTAAATGGTCATTTTGGAAGTGGTGAAAGAGAGAAGCATCAGCGAATTACCAATTTACAGCAAGGTGTTTCAAAAAAGGTGGAGGATGTTACTTTTCTACCATCAGGCAGCCAGCATTTAAGAGTTGCTGATCTTATTACCGGTTATGGCGTGGCGATGTCAGTTATTCACTTCTATGCGATGCAAGGGCAATCATTATCCGATAAAAGGGTTTTGGTACAAGGCTGGGGCAATGTGGGAGCCGCAGCTGGCTTTTATCTTACTGCTGCAGGAGCTAAGGTAACAGGTATTTTGGATAAGGATAATGGTGTTTATCGATCAGCCGGATTCACTGAAGTGGAAACCGATCATTTAATCAATACACGTCAGACTGCTTTGTTTGATGGTTTTGGGGATGATATTCTTCCTGCATCAGAAATCTGGGATAAAAACTATGAGATATTTATTCCAGCCGCTTCTTCCCGTTTGGTAACATTGCAACAAGTGGAAAAATTAATCGCACAGGGAATTGAAGTAATCAGTTGTGGTGCAAATGTTCCTTTTGCCGATACAGAAATATTTTTCGGTCCAATTGCCAGATATGCAGATGAGCGTATCACTTTGATACCGGATTTCATTTCCAATTGTGGAATGGCAAGAGTGTTTGCGTATCTGATGAGCAATCCTGATGATTTAAGTGATAAAGGTATATTTATTGATGTATCAGATATTATACATGATGCATTGAAAAATATATATAAGTTGAACACCACAAGAACGAATATCACAAAAACTGCATTCGAGATTTCGTTAAAACAACTGGTGTAATTCTTTTTATTCGTTATCTGAATTTTTCAAAGGAGGATATATTTTCTCCAAAGTAATTCTACCAATTACCGCCGGCACCACCACCGCCAAAACTGCCACCACCAAAGCCGCCAAATCCACCTCCTCCGCCGCCACCACCGAAGCCGCCAAATCCTCCACTTCCGCTATTGAAGTTTCCCCATCTTCCGCTTTGACGGCTGCTTGCTGCATTGATGATTGACCATGCCACCCAAAACGGAATATTGTTAAGTGCAGCATAATTTCGGGTGGAACGCACTTTGAAAATCAGCACTAAAAAAATAACCATTATTATAAATCCAAATCCAAAAATGGGCGCTTTTTGTTTGTTCGCATTTGGCTTGCCTTTGTACTCTCCTTTTGCCAGCAACATCATCTGGGTAGTTCCGTTATCAATGCCTTCGTAATATTGCTGCTGTTTGAAATAGGGAGTAATGTCGTTTGTAATAATACGTTTGCATAACGCATCCGGCATAATACCTTCCATGCCATAACCTGTTGCAATAAACATTTTTCTTTCTTCTTTGCTAATCAATAATAAAACACCATTGCTCGTTTCCTTCTGACCAATACCCCATTCTTTTGCCAGTTCAAAGGCATAATCATCAATTGGATAACCATCAAGTGTAGTTAATGTAACAACTGCAATCTGTATGGAAGTAGAGTCATTGAAAGCAACCAGTTTATTTTCCAGGGTTTGCTGTTCACCGGAAGTAAGTAAACCTGCAAGGTCATTCACCAATCGTGGAGGCGATGGCTTCTGTGGAAATTCAATTCCAAATGAAGGATATGAAATTATATATAAAAAGAGAAGCAGCTTTTTCATTTGATCATTAAATCATCCGGTAATTCATTATTGTCGTTGCGCTGAAAAGGAAAATTTTTTACAAGTACTTTTCCGGCTTCTGCAATGCCTGCAATAATGCCTTCTGTAAATTGATTCATTTTAAAATGATCAGCCATTAGCTCTTTCACCGAATTCCAGAAGTCCTGACCAACTATGTTATGAATGCCGGCATCTCCGATAACAGCAAATTTACGATCAGCAAATGCAATATATATCAATACACCATTTCGCTGCTCTGTTGATTGCATGTTTAATTCGGAAAAAATAAAAGCGGCACGATCTAAAATGTCTTCTTTGCTGTGATCTTCTATGTAAACTCTTATTTCGCCGGAAGTCAATTTTTCTGCTGATTCAACGGCAGTCTTAATCCGGAGTTTATCCTCATCAGTAAAGAAATCAGTTGCTTTCATTAGAATGCCACATTAGGTGCTTTAGCAGCTCCCTTATCAGCTTCAAAATAGGCCTTTGAACTAAATCCAAACATGCCTGCCAGAAAATTCTGAGGAAAGCTGCGGATATAAGTGTTATATTCCTTAGCTGTATTATTAAAATTCTGACGTTCCACTGTAATTCGGTTTTCAGTTCCTTCCAATTGTGCTTGTAATTCCAGGAAATTCTGATTAGCTTTCAGGTTCGGATATTGTTCTGCAACTACCATAAGTCTGCCCAAAGCACTGCTTAATTCGCCTTGTGCGGCCTGAAATTTCTGTAATGCTTCCGGAGTTAGATTTTTAGGATCAATTTTAATTTGTGTAGCACTTGCTCTTGCTTCAATTACCTTTGTTAGGGTTGTTTGTTCAAAATCAGCTGCACCTTTTACAGTGGCAACAAGATTTGGAATAAGATCCAGTCGACGCTGATATACATTTTCAACCTGACTCCAGGCATTTGCAACCTGCTCATCAAACTTAACCATGTTATTATAACTGCCGGCAAATAAGCGGTACAATACAAATAAGACAACTACAACTACTCCAATGACAATCCATGAACGTTTCATATAATCTGGGTTTTAGAGCAGCAAAAGTAACAAAAAGATGAGGTTTAGAACTTCTTGTTGAAATCATTACTGATTAGCGGAACCGGAAACTCAGGAAGGATATATTTTTACCTTTTGAACGGAAGATTTTTTCATAAGTGGTCTGAATTTCCAGATCAAAACCGGGGGGAGGATTGGTATACAGGTTATCTGTTTCAAACAAAAAATCACCCTGAATATTGCCAAGCATCTCTTTAGCATATTCAAAGAAAGGGGTATCGTCGGTTTTTAGGTGAAGCATTCCACCCGTCTTTAACAACTTTTGATAGACACTTAAAAACATCGGGTGCACCAAACGACGTTTTTCCCTGG
>JANOBN010000008.1:0-4319 GCA_031411675.1 Bacteroidota bacterium
GGCAGCCCTTTTTATCAATGGAAAAAAAACGGGAATAATGTCGGAACAAACTCTGCAAGCTATACAGATACCACATTAGTAACAGGAAATAACATAAGTTGCGTTTTAACAAGCAATGCTGTTTGCAAAACCGCTTCTACGGCCAATTCTAATTCCATATCTATTACAACTAATTGTCCACCTATCAACATTAATTTAAGAGTATTTATCGAAGGATATTATAAAGGTAATGGAATATTACAAGCAAGTATTGATCCTGCAAATCAACCTGCAATTTCAGATAGTATTACATTAGAACTTCATAACAATACCTCTCCGTTTGGCGTTATACATACAGTTTCATCGGTCATTAATACCTCAGGATATGGAAATTTCAGCTGCCCGGGTTCATTGATAAATAACAGTTTTTATGTAGTTTTGAAATCTCGCAACTGTGTGCCTGTCTGGAGCAAAATTCCATTATTGCTCAATTCAACGAATGTAACCTGCAATATGACGAATTAAAATATAAAGTTTATTACTCTATAAAAATTAAAAAAACATAAAATAAAATATGAAAAAAGCCTTCTTAATTACTGCGCTGTTTATTGTTGTTACTCTTGCAGGAAATGCACAGGTCACCGCCCCTGAAGTAACAACATGGATACGAAACACAACAGGAGCAACTGGATATGCCGGTATTCCCTCGAATGTGCAAATTGTACAATATTCAACTAACAATGTTTATGTAAGTTGTACTTGTATACCGGGCTATAGCATTGGACCCTGGACCGGCAATCCAAACATACCCGTAAATAAAAACTTTGTGTATAAAATCACAAGAAATCCGGTAGCCAATACAGGAGCTTTAACGGCAATCGGTTTAGGTCATACAGGTGTGTGGAGCAATGGTGTTAGTGTATTTAATGCTGATGATGGCCAGACTTATATGAATCAGGGAGTATGGCATCGTAACGCCTATTTCTTTGAAGGACCAAGCTTTGATAATTGCTTAGGGCATCCTGCGCCAGGTGGAGAATATCATCATCATGTAAATCCTACCTGTTTATATAATTCTGCTGATAGCACTAATCATTCTCCGATTATCGGGTATTCATTTGATGGCTTTCCAATTTATGGAGCATACGGATATGAATTACCAAATGGAACAGGTGCTATTACGAGAATGACTCCTTCCTATCAGCTTCGCTCCATCATCGATCGTACTACATTACCGAATGGATCAACAGCTTCCTCGCCCGGACCTGCCATTAGCGTTACTTATCCATTGGGTGCATTTATTCAGGATTATGAATATGTTGCCTCTTCAGGAGATCTTGATGAACATAACGGAAGATTTTGTGTTACACCTGAATATCCTGCAGGTATTTATGCTTACTTCGTAACTATTGATGCTGCATTAAATCCGGTGTATCCATTTACCATGTGCGAATCCTACTATGGTGTAGTTCAGGCCGGAAATATTGGTGGACCAAACTCCGGGCATAATACAATTAGCGAACCAACTACTATTTACAATGGAACAACGGCAATTAATGATGCAAGTGAAGGTATAAAATTTGAACTAACGCCCAATCCTGTTCATGATTATGCCTATCTTTATTTTGATCCTTCCAGTATTAATAATGTTAAAATTGAAATTCTGGACTCAAAAGGTGCTCTGGTTTTTTCACAAGATTATATGCAGCCAAGTATTAATTACACACTTGATTTCACCTCTTTTCCTGTCGGTAATTATTTCATACATCTCTCCTCAGGGAATGAAAATAAAATTCAAAAAATAGTTAAAGTAAAGTGATCAAATTAATTCCTTATTCTTTACAATTCATTGCCGGCATAGCAGTCCTTGTGGCTGCTATGTCATTTAAATCAATTGACCGGCCGGTGCATGGACAGGTTAAAATTCAGCTGGAATTTTATGTTGGCAATGAAAAATTGGTACTTGACACCTTCACTTATAAAAATAATTTAGGGCAGCTATATACCATTTCTAAATTTAAATGCTACCTGAGTAATATCAGTTTAATTCAAACTAATAAAAAGGAATTTACCACTTCTGAATACTATTTGGTTGATGAAGATGATGTTGACAGTAAAGTCATCAATCTCGAAAATGTTCCATCAGGCGAATATTCCTCCATAAATATTACCATAGGGGTAGATAGTATTCATAATTGCAGTGGTGTGCAAAGCGGGGCACTTGACCCGGTTAAAGGTATGTTCTGGGCATGGAATACCGGCTACATCTTTATGAAACTGGAAGGTCATTCTCCTGAATCCAAATCGCCGGGAAATATATTTGAATATCATATTGGAGGATTTAAAGAACCCAATAATTGCATTAGAACTGTAACGTTAAAATTTGAAAAAAGTACATTAAGTGTTCTTCGAGAAGAAGCTTCTGTTATAAAAATAAAAGTTGATCTTTCCGAAATACTTAAAACGCCGACAACGGTTGACTTTCCCAAACTCTCTTCTGTAACAGATTTTAATAATGCCACCAAAATTGCTGATAACTACAAAGATATGTTTACGATTATAGAGGTGAAATAATGAAGTTAAAATCAATTTCAATTATTTGCTTTTTAATGATGATGCTTGGTTTACTCTATAGCTTTGCTCCGGATAATCCATATTTTGCTATTTCCAAGAAAGATGTTGCTATTAAAGTCCCTAAAGGCTTTCCAAAACCCTACTATGATTTTACTAAAAACAAAGTTACTCCTGATGGATTTAATTTAGGAAGGAAATTATTTTACGATCCAATACTTTCCAACGATTACTTTACCAGTTGTGCTTCCTGCCATCAACGTTTTGCAGCATTTGCACATATTGACCATCCAATAAGTCATGGAGTTATTGGAAAAATCGGCAAGCGAAATGTACCGGCTTTACAGAATCTGATCTTTCAAAAAGAATTTATGTGGGATGGTGGCATTAACCATCTCGACTTACAACCTATTGCACCAATTACCGGTGAAGCAGAAATGGGTGAAACGATGGAACATGTTATTTACAAATTGCAAAATGACAGTGTTTACCCTAAACTTTTTTATAAGGCTTTTGGCGACTCCATTGTAACAACAGAGAATTTTTTAAAATCATTGTCACAATTTTTAGCACTCATGATATCGGCAGATTCAAGGTATGACAACTATCTAAAAGGAAAAGAAACTTTTACAAAACCGGAAGAGGAAGGCTTAAAGATATTTCGTGCCAAATGTAGTAGTTGTCACAAAGAACCTCTATTCACCGATAATAGTTACCGTAATATCGGATTAAAACCTGACAGCTCCTTAAATGATTATGGACGCAAATCAATTACGGGCTATCCGGATGACTTCATGAAATTCAGAGTTCCATCCTTACGCAATGTAGAAATGACTTATCCTTATATGCATGATGGTCGTTTTAAAAATCTGCAACAAGTAATGAATCATTATGCTGAAGGAAATTTTTTTGGAATTAATTTAGATCATGAACTGACAAAAACAGTTGGGCTGGGTGCAACCGAGATCTCAAATATTACAGCATTTTTAAAAACACTTACTGACAAAACTTTTTTATATGACAGGCGATTTGCTGATCCGAATTTTCGGCAATAGTTTACTAATTTAGAAATAAATAATTATGTTAATTATTATTTATTGAATGTCATTGCCTGAAGGCAAAAGATAGATTGTGCTAATACTTCACCAACTTAGAGGTTGCAATTACTTTCCCTTTGTTAATCACCCTAATATTATAAAGTCCGGCTTTACTATTAACGGGCGCTGTATAATTAAATACGTTTGTTCCCTTGTCGGCATGGATTACTTCATCACTTAAAATGCTACCATTAACGCTGACTAACTGAATATGCACTTCATCTTCATATGGCAAATCAAATTCTGCAGTAAAAGAATCCTGAAAAGGATTAGGACTGATGTGTATGCCATTTGGCACCAATATTTTTCCCTTCATTGTAACCTGAATAGTTTTAAAAGTAACCGTAGTTCCATCGTAATCCGTTTGCTTTAACCGGTAATAAGAAATTTGCGGTTCGGGGTAATCATCTATATAAGAATAATTCCGAATTGAGTGGCTGTTACCTGCTCCTTTCACCCTGTAAACTTCTTTAAAATTAACGCCATCTGCTGATCGTTCCAGTGTATAAAAGTCGTTGTTCGATTCTGATCCGGAGGCCCACTGAACCAGATTTTTATAATCGTAAATCTCCTTTCCGGTAAACTTAACAAGCTCTATTGGCAATGGAGTTGGCATAGCATCAAAATACTTAAAATAAATACTATTCTGGCGAACCTGATCTACGCCGGAAG
>JANOBN010000009.1:0-1661 GCA_031411675.1 Bacteroidota bacterium
GAAAGCCGGTCATTATTTACCAATTTTTCTATTTTGGTTCCCAATGCACCTCTTGCAGGCAAAGCATCATCTTCTTTGCCACCATAAACTTCAGTAATGGTGTTTTTACGCAAGATCCAGTGAATTTGTGTTTGTGGAAATTTTTCTTTCAGTATGTCCAATTCCAAAATGGTGTTGATAGCGGAATGCCCGCCACCTACAACTAAAACATTTTTATTGGTATAGCGCTCTTTATGTTTTCCTGAAATATCAGGAATACCATAAAACATTTTAGATTTGACTTCCTCTTCACCAATTGCAAATACACCACCTGCACCAACCGGATTGCCGTTATGCCAAGTTCCTGAAGCGTCAATAATTGCCTTTGCCTCATAGGTACTGATAGTTTTATCATGCTGAACCCTTAAAACAAAGGGCTGACTTTCCCTTCCGTGGGTTTTCATCTTATCGGTATCTTTGCGACCCACAGTAATCACTGTACTCCTTATATTAATAAATGGTTTTATTTGAGGATGGTTTGAAAGTGGCTTCAGGTAGTGGTCGTAAAATTCCCTGCCAGAATGAATGCTCTCCTTGTCCGGAGATAACCATCCTGTTTTGAGTAATAATTCCTCAGCAGCCTTATCTATATTGTATTTCCATGGTGAAAAGACTTTCACATGGCTCCAGTCTAAAATATTTGCCCCTGGTGTTTCTCCTTTTTCAAAAAGGATAAATGACTGTTTCTGTTTTATAAGATGTGCAGCGGCTGCCATACCCACAGGCCCGCCTCCTATTATTGCTACCGGTAATTCCTTATTTTCCATTGTTTTTGTTTTTATGGTTATATAGACGTACATCCTATAAAAATGATGCAGTGATTCTACTGAAAGCGTAGTGTATATTGAAGAGGTGCATGGTGAAATTATTATTGCACTAACTATTCAATATTATCCTATTATTGCAATATTAAAGAGCACCCCAATTAGGCGTTTTCTTTTATAGTTATGTATTCTCTTGTGTTGGTGTTCTATTGATGTCATCAAGGTAATATTGCAAATCATACAGGTAAATCAACTCATTACTCTCTTCTTCCGGCATTTGTGCCAGCTCGACAAAATTGATATTTTCAAACAATGATTTTTCTCCAATAATGTCCTGCATGATAAAGTATACTGCCTCAAGCAGGTTTTTATTATTGCAATGAACCGTGAAATTTTTTAGGTAGACAATCATGTCGATTTTCTTTTCATCCTTATACTCAAATGGCATGAATTTAAATTCGCTCGCTTTCAGATTTATGTCTTTGAATACATAGGGCTCATCCAGTCCAGCTTCCATTTCGTCAATAGCTCCGGAAGGCTGAACGAATGCTATAAACTTCCAATCTTTCAGTTTCGGTGCTGCTTTGATAACTTCTTCAACTTTATTAAAAAAATCGGGATTTCCATTGGCTGAGACAATCATTTGTGTTTTTTCATTTTTTACGTTAGGGAATATCAATATAAAATCTACCCCAGAGGCATAATAATGCAGGTGCCAATCGAGCCAATGTACATAGTGCTTTTTTTCTTTTGCACTTAGTGTGGTTAGGGTTTTTAATTTTGCCTGGTGGTCAATGAACCATGACCAGAAATGTTCTACTGCTTTACTCATAAATTTTAAATTTAGCGTTTGTCTTT
>JANOBN010000010.1:0-5478 GCA_031411675.1 Bacteroidota bacterium
AATAATATATATAAATAAACAGGTGAGAACTTCATCTTAATAAAAAGTAGCCATTAACGAAGTAACTTGTTCCAGATAAAAACGATCTGTTGCATCGAATGAAGATAATTGATCACTGTCGATATCCAGTATCATTACCACTTCATTATTCTTAAAAACAGGCACCACAATTTCCGACTTCGACAAAGAGCTACAGGCAATATGTCCCGGAAACTGATCCACATCATCCACAATAATCGTTTCTTTCTTTTCCCAGCTGCTGCCACAAACACCTTTGCCAAAGCCAATCCGCGTACAAGCCACCGGACCCTGAAAAGGCCCTAAAACCAATTCATTACCCTTTACAAAATACACCCCGATCCAAAGAAAATTAAGTGACTCCTTTAAACCGGCTACTATATTGGCAATATTGGCAATTAAGTCCGGCTCCCCTTCCGTTAAGGCCTTTAGCTGAGGCAATAAGGACTCATAATGCTCCTTTTTTGAGGCATATTGTCCGGCAGTAATAATCGTTTCGGCCATAGCGCGAAGATAGGAAAGTGGCCTTTAATGACCCAAGCAATCGTCCTCGTTTGCAACGAGGATGCCTTTTTCAAGCGTTTGCAACGCATTACGTATGCCCAAACCCAACAATCGTCCTCGTTTGCAACGAGGATGCTTTTTTTCAAGCGTTTATAACGCATTACTATATTTTACTAATAGTAACCAACCCTTTACTGTCTGTATAATCAATAGCACTACTAAAATAATATGCATCTGCATGATGCACCATTAATGCCTTTACAGGGTTTTCATGTATGTAATTTAGTTTCTGTTCAATGTCAATAAAGTCGCCAATCTCAATTGCATGATTATCGTCTTTCCATATCTTATAGTTTTCTGCCCTTCCTGTTCTTTTGGCCTCTGCTTCAAACCTTGCCAATAACCAATCCCTTCTGCTTTCAGCACATTCATGGATGGTTTTTATTATTGATTTTGATACATGTTTCTTCAAATCTCTAATCACATCTGACAACTTAAATGGCTCATTTACACAACACAATAAATGAACATGACTTGGCATAATAATCCATCCAAATATTTCAAGGTTCTTTTTCTGAACACAATAGTTTAAGGAGTCAATAAAAATTAAGAAATACTCTGATCTTGTAAATAAATCTATCCAGTCAATAACTGTAAATGTCAGGAAGTGAGTTGCATGTTGATTCACTATTTTATATCTGTCTCCACTTATAAAACAAAAATATTCTTTACCTGTTTATTTTGCAAAGCATGTTAGCAACTACCTGACTCAAAAAATGATAACGGGTTTACTATTATTCTTTGCGAAAGCGTTGCAAACGCTGTGCTGATGCATCCTCGTTACAAACGAGGACGATTTCATTTTACAAGTTAATTCACTATTTTATATCTGTCTCCACTCATATAACAAAAATATTTTTTATCTGTTTATTTTGCAAAGCATGTTAGCAACTACCTGACTCAAAAAATGATAACGGGTTTACTATTATGCTTTGCGAAAGCGTTGCAAACGCCGCATTGATGCATCCTCGTTATAAACGAGGACGAGTATCAATTTTAAAAAATTTAACACTATTTACTTAGCCGCATAAGCCATTGCAGCAACACTCACCTTAGTGCCTTCAATTTTTAGCAATTCTTCTGCACATGCAACTAATGTTGATCCTGTGGTAATAACATCATCTACTAAAAGAACATGCTTACGATAAACTTCCTGTTCTTCTGAAACAGTAAATACCTTATTCACATTCTGGTAACGCTGATAGCGGTGTTTGCGCGTTTGTGTTTCGGTATGTTTTAACCTAGTAACAAGGTTGGCACTTTTAACTTCATATGCTTCTGAAAGTCCTAATGCAATTTGTTCACTTTGATTATAACCCCGCATACGTAACTTGTCAGCATGTAAAGGAACCGGAACAATAACATCTACATTTTTAAAGAGCTCACTTTGTTTTAATTCGTTGCCGAACAGTCGTCCTACTTTAATACCCACAGCCGGAGCATTTTTATATTTTAACTGATGAATAAGATGTTGCACCTTTTCGCCTTTATTAAAAAAATAGTAAGCAGTTGCTGCATGCACCGGCACCTTGCCCCAAAAATGTTTGATGATGGGATTAATAGGTTCCTTATGAAAGTTAGTGCGGGGCAGTTGAAGCTGGCAGCGAATACAAATCACCTCTTCCCCTTTAAGCAACGGATAGCCGCATGCCTGGCAAAGATCAGGGTAGATTAAGGAAATGAAATCGTTAATGAATGAAAGCATTTTCAATAGGTTAGGCGATAAATGTAAGTGGAAATATTGTCAGATAAATCATTAAAAAGAGAAATACCATGAAAAACAATCAAGTGATTAAAAAGCCATAAACGGGTTTAAAAAACCGGAAACCCATCAGCTATATCCTTTGAAAATACTACATTCGCTGCCCGAAAGGTTTTCTGCCCGGATGGCGGAATCGGTAGACGCGCTGGTCTCAAACACCAGTGATAGCAATATCGTGCCGGTTCGACCCCGGCTCCGGGTACAAAAACAGTGTGAGAAACAGAGCGAGAGCGAAGGTTTTTCACACTGTTTTTACTTCATTCTCATTCTCTTTCTGTTTCTTTTCGTAGTTTAATGTTCCTCCGCTCTCAGCGTTGCGTCCCGCTACGCTGCCTTTTTAAGGTAGCCTCCGGGCTACAGAGCACTAATCTGAATCAATCCCTTCTTGTTTGAATAATCCCTTGTGCTGCTATATATATAATCTTCACCATTATCCACATAACCTTTTACAATAGGATGGTTAGAAAATTGCGTATCTCGCGCAAGTTGACCTTCCTATTCCGATTGGAATATTTTATTCGTTTAACTTATATATAATATTTTTATTTACATCAATAATTACTCTTACATTAAAATTAGCTAATCAAATAATATTTAAGATAACGGATGGCAATTAATCTGTCATTGATTGTGCAATGGTTAAAGTAGCCACAGGCTACCAAAAAGAAAAAGCGTAGCGAGACGCAACGCTTAGAGTTGGGGGATCAAATAATATTTAGGGTATTGGTCAGCAATTAATCTGTCATTGATTGTGCAATGGTTAATGTAGCCACAGGCTACCAAAAGAAAAAGCGTAGCGAGACGCAACGCTTAGAGTTGTGGGTTGTTAAATAGTGATATTTTGACTCACTTTATTAAGTGCATATCAATCATAAACACTCATAACGCATCTTATAAAGGAAAATCGTATCTTTGATACAACCAGATTAGTGATCGTTCCATGATACGAGTAATAATTACTGTATATATTTTGAGCTTCTGTGCTGTTTCTGCATCAGCACAGAAGTTGGATTATCACTGGGTATTTGGTGATTCAGTAGGAATTAATTTTAATACAAACCCACCAAGTGTGGACACTACCAGAATAATAATGACACAAGAGGTGTCTGCTTCTATCTCTGGCGATACAGGGAATTTATTATTTTACGTAGGTTGCCCCAACGTTAATTATATAACTTTTCCAGGATCAGAAAAATATACAGTAAGATCATTCAATGACTCAATTATGTTTGGTGGTGATAGCCTAGCAGGTCATTCGTCAGTGACACAAGGCTTGATCATATTACCGATCCCTTTTGATTCTGTGAAATACTATATTTTTCATATTGGTGTTGCAGGAACTTATGTTCTTAATTATTCAGTGGTAGATATGTTATTAAATGGTGGCCTTGGTGAGGTGACAGTAAGTAATGTGCTTTTAGAAGATTCGGTGGTAGAAAAAATGCATGCCGTAAAAGCGGCCAATGGAAAAGATTGGTGGCTGGTATGTATGAGTTGGAAAACACCAACAAGTTTTATTAAGTATAAGTTGGATAGCACCGGAATTCACTTTAAAGGAAAGTATATATGTGGACAAACGGATGATAGTAGTACAGGGCAACTTATTTTTTCAAAGGATGGAAGTAAAGTGGTTTCAACAGGAGGTATTGGGACAACCTATCTTTATGATTTTGATAGGTGTAGTGGAGAATTTAGCAACCCGGTTTTCCTGGATCAATATGTTTCAGGACCAGGGACAAGTGTTCGGTATGGATGCAGCTTTTCACCTTCTGGTCAATTTGTTTATTTATCATCCGAAGATTCTTTATGGCAGTTTGATACTTATGCATCTAATATAGCTTCTTCAAGACAGTTTATCTTTACCATACCTAATAATAATTATTTATTAGGACAACAAATGTTAGGGACTGATGGGAGAATATACATTGCCAGTGGTTATATAGATGCTGTCGCTGCACCTTTTGATAGCCTTAACACGCATTTACATGTTATTAATAACCCTGATAATCTGGGAGTGTCCTGTAACTTTATGCCCTATAGTTTTTCACTTCAAGGAAGAAGAATGTACAGTGGCCTTCCCAATATGCCAAATTATAACTTAGGGAAATTAGAAGGTGTTAATTGTGATTCGATACTTGCTGCCGGTGTTGATGATCAGAATCTACAAAATAAATTTTCAGTTTACCCAAATCCTGCAAGAGACAAAGTGCATATTAAATGGAAGGATGTTGATGCTAAAGGTATCACTATTGAATTATTGAGTATGGAAGGTAAGGGGATTATAAATATTTTAACTGATGATAAGGATTCTGAAACAACGATTAATGTTTCAACTGCCACTCCCGGTATATATATACTTAAATTTGTTAAGGATAACCAATTAATCGGATTGCATAAATTGGTGATTGTGCCTTAGTCAGAGTTCGCTTTTTTAATGATTGAGGTATGCAGTGCATCTGCATTTGATGTTTACGTAACTATTTTGGATTTTTAAAAGTCACGCGCTACAAGCGCGCGCCATTGTTAGCAATTTTCTAAGTCAAGTCTGAAGACTTACTAATTATAAAAAGGCTTAAGTCAGAAAATAAGACTTAAGCCAACGTCGTTAAAAAGTCACGCGCTACAAGCGCGCGCCAGCGTTTTTGATTCCACCAAATTAAATCAGCGAAATCAACGCAATCAAACGAATCAGCGATCCTAATTTTTAAACGACACGAGCTGCAAGCGCGCCAGTCATCCAGTCAAACGCTGCAAACATTGGCCGGTTGTGGGGTGCTTTTACAATTCAATTCTCATATTAATCACGAGTTGATCGGGGCTCTGTCTGCTTTCGTCTAAACCATTTGTTAGTTAGGCATTAAGAAAGTACATTCGACCCCTCAAAAAAATTCACTAAAAAGTATTCATAATGAAGAAGATCATCATTCTCCTGTTAACCTCCGGCATCACTTTTTTTGCTGCAGCGCAAAATCCGTTATTAATTCATGATAACACCCCAATCAATTACGCAAAGATTGATGCGGCAACTGTTCATTCTGCAGTGGAGGATGTAAAAAAATCAGCAGATCAAAAGATTGCAAAAATTATTGCATCTGCTGGAAACCAAACAGTGCAAAATACTTTGATGGCTTATG
>JANOBN010000011.1:0-6655 GCA_031411675.1 Bacteroidota bacterium
TTTGCTGCTTTGAAATTGCTGAAGTAAATCCAACTCTGGATAAGGAAAATCTGATGGCAGAAAACACTTTCGAAATTCTCCAGCGTGTTGTCAGTCAGATTGCCTGATGTTTGCACTAAGAAGTTCACCATTCATAAAAGATTTTTCTACCTGATTATATATATATAATGATGTTACAAGCTTTAGCTTTAAGAAATTCCGTAATTGCAGCGATGCAACAACTGTATCATGTAAAACCGGAGGTTAATGATGTTGTTATTCAACCAACGCGAAAAGAGTTTGAAGGCGATTTGACTGTTGTTGTTTTTGGTCTTGCAAAGTCTGCCTGTAAATCACCACAGGAAACAGGTGAAGAAATTGGTAATTATCTTTCTGAGCACGAAGCATCTGTTCAAGCATGCAATGTGGTGAAAGGATTTTTAAATGTGGTGATTAATAATTCCGTTTGGCTGGCGCAGTTTAATGACATGGCAGATGATAAATCATTTGGTTATTCTGAAGCTGATTCTTCATTTGTTCATGCTCCGGTACTGGTGGAGTATTCTTCTCCAAATACCAATAAACCACTTCATTTGGGCCATGTCAGAAATATTCTTTTAGGATATTCACTGGCGGAAATTCTTAAAGCTACCGGAAGCCATGTTCGCAAAGTAAACCTTGTAAATGACAGAGGAATTCATATCTGCAAAAGTATGCTTGCCTGGCTGAAAAGGGGTAATGGTGAAACACCGGAATCGTCAGGTTTGAAAGGCGATCATCTGGTGGGAAAATATTATGTAGAGTTTGATAAAATGTTTAAGGATGATGTTGCCGCCATTACTGCAAAGGGAATATCAGAAGAGGAAGCAAAAAAATTAGCTCCGGTAATGCAGGAAGCACAGGAGATGCTGCGAAAATGGGAGGCCAATGATGCAGAAACTGTTGCATTGTGGCAGCTGATGAATAGCTGGGTATATGCAGGTTTTAACAGTACCTATAATTTGATGGGGGTTGATTTTGATAAGATGTATTACGAATCGCAAACCTATATCCTGGGAAAAGAGATTGTAAAGGAAGGATTGGATAAAGGGGTGTTTTTTAAGAAAGATGATGGCTCTGTTTGGGTGGATCTTACTGACGAAGGACTGGATCAGAAATTATTGTTACGAAGTGATGGTACATCTGTATATATAACTCAGGATTTGGGTACATCTAAGTTAAGGCATACGGAAACAAATTTCAGCCGATTGATTTATGTGGTAGGAAATGAACAGGATTATCATTTTAAAGTATTGCGACTTGCACTAAAAAAGCTGGGTTATGACTGGTGGGATAACCTGCATCATTTATCGTATGCCATGGTTGATTTACCAAGCGGAAAAATGAAATCGCGTGAAGGAACTGTTGTAGATGCTGATGAATTAATGGGAGATATGATTAATGAGGCGAAAAGAATAACAAAGGAGTTAGGAAAGATAGATGACTTTGAATCGAATGAAGCAGAAGAATTATATACAACCATTGGTTTAGGAGCATTAAAATATTATATATTAAAGGTGGATCCTGAGAAGAGGATGTTATTTAATCCGGAAGAGTCCATCGATTTTAACGGACATTCCGGACCATTTATTCAGTCGACTTATGTAAGATGCCGCTCTGTAATACGGAAAGGGGATAGTTTGCCATCGTTGAAAAATTATGCCGATTACGACCCTTCATTTTATTCCGCAATTGAGCCAAAGGAACGTGATTTATTGAAGGCATTATTAAAGTATCCTGAAGTGTTGAATGAGGCAGCAGATCGTTATAGTCCTGCTATTATTGCCGGTTATGTTTATGAAATCGCAAAGTATTACAATGGCTTTTATCATGAGCATGCTGTTGCTGACATTGAGAATGTGGAAGTGAGTTTATTTCGTTTAAAACTTACAGAGCAAACGGCACGTGTATTAAAAATGGCACTTGCATTATTAGGAATTAATGTGCCGGAAAGAATGTAATTGTTAAATGGAAATGAGATTCAAACCTGTGCCTTTTTTTTGTATTGCTTTAATAACACTATCTCTGTTTTGCTTTAATTCTTCTATTGGTGAATCGGAAATAGAACATCCATTTGTTAAATCAGCGGTAAAATTACAGACCGGAGATTTGATTTTAAGAGAAAGCAGAGGAATACTGGCATCCTTGTTTCGCAGCATGTCACTTCACGAAAAAAAATATTCACATGCCGGCATTATATTAAATAGTCATGATTCATTATATGTATATCACTTTTTGGATGGTGTGGATCATAATGGTTTAATAATAGATAATATTTCAACTTTTGCTTCATCACTGGAATGTAATTCATATGCGGTTTATCGTCCTGAATACACGGCAGAACAAAAAAAGATAGTCACAGGTCTTCTAAGGAATCCATCCAATAAAAATAAAAAATTTGATAATAATTTTAATCTGGAAAGTGACAATCAACTTTACTGCACAGAGTGGATTTACAAGCTTCTTGTAGAAACAGGTTTTCATCCTGCATTATCCATTGTTGATGGATTTAGTTATGTGGCTCCTGATAATTTATACTTAAATAATTTTGTAAAAAAAGTTTCCTATGTGGAATATAAAAACTAATCAACTCCTTTCATCAGCACTACTGATACTTTTTTTAATGGTTTCCTGCAGTTATCCGGATTCTCCAAAACTTGTTGCAGAAAAATTTCTGGAAGCTTTTCAGAAACATGATTTTAAGGAAGCCGCTAATTATGGAACTCCGGAAACAGGAAAACTGTTGAAACAAATAGAACGTATCGAAGAGTTGGAAAAGGAGGAAATACCCCTTCCAAAGGGAAAAATAGTTATTGTTTCAGAAGAAATTGACGGAAAAACTGCTGTCGTATATTTTAGGGAAACGGTATCAGGGGATCAGGTTGGTGCAGAAGAAAAATTGCGCATGGTTAAAGTAAAGGATAAAGATACAGGTGATTCTGAATGGCGTGTTGCACTTTCAAAAACAGATCTTAAAATTCCGGAACCATTATTTGGTCCGGCAGTACCGGATTCCCTTCCTGTAAGTTCATTTTAAATAACAGATGAATCAACTTTCTTCATAGAGAATGCAAAAGGTTTTTCAATAAAAAGTGGTTTCACCAATGCCCAGGTTTCTTTAAAAAGACTGGAATTTCTATATGCATTTAATGCATTTTCATCTTGCCATTTGCTAAAGGTAATCATCACATTATCAGCTGCAGCGTCGCAATACAGCTCCAGATGTGTACAACCGGATGTGCCTCTTATCAGTTGACAGGAGTTGTTAAAATAGTTTCGAAACTGATCCACCTTATCAGGGCTGATCGTCATTCTTACGATTCGTGTAATCATGAAAAATCAATTCGAATGTTATCGTTGTTTTTTAGACCAAGTAGTGAAGAGGCGTTACCTTGGTTTATGGCTATTTCCAGATATCCGGAAGTATTAAACAATGCAAGAAGATTTCCACGCGTGACATCAGAATATCGTTTGCTCAGTGTTGTGATTGTGTATTGCTGGCGTCTTGCATTAATTTCAAATTTTCTACCGTTGCGAATCTGGTCAAATAATGTTCTGTCAATGTTGGTTATAGCATTTCCAAATGCATCAATATATATAATGGAGCCACGTATTAAATCTTCATCAGTTACTGGTCTGAAATCACTCTTCTGAATAAAATCAGAGATCCTGCTTCCCAATTCATAAATATTTTTTCCGCTTGATAAATGCTGGATAGCGTGTACAATTGCAGCAATATCATAAGCAGCATAAGGCAGCCCTGACTCATTTAGTTTTATCATATCCACGGGTTGTTCATCAAATACCAATGAAAAAAAACCATCATTCATACCAACAAAGGAATGTCCTTCTTTTTTAAGAGCAATAATTTCTGTGTCAGTTGAAGGAAATCCTCCAACACCAATAAAGTGTACCGTGCCTTCCGGAAAAGAAGAATACGTATTGCGGAAAAGATAAGCAGCCTGTGCAATGTTATAAGGTTGAATTTCGTGAGAGATATCAATAAACTGCGGTTTTGTCATTACCTGCAGTAATTTACCTTTTAAAATCGCCAGATGCTGATCGCGCAGTCCCCAATCGGTGGTAAGTGTGATTACAGCCATGAATGTTCAAAATTAAGCGTATTCATTCTCAGGATATATACTGTAGCCGGTCATTTGTCAACAATTGTGATTTTAAAATTAATCACTTTTACACAATGAACCGATCATCGAATCAGCAGTCGTTAAAGGAAGTGATAGACGAACTTATCCATGCCTATAAGCTAAGAGAAGGACTGAATGAAGTACGTCTTCGTGAGTTCTGGGAACATCTGATGGGTACTATGATTGCTTCTAAAACGCTTAGTGTGAACCTGAAGGGGAATATATTAACAATCAAGCTGAGCTCTTCCGTATTGCGGCAAGAATTGATGTATAAACGCGACGAAATAAAAAAAGCGCTTAATGAAGCGCTTGAAATGGAAGTAATTAATGAAGTAGTATTATCCTGATTTTATCAGAATCTCTCCAGTGAAGAGAAGAAGAAGTTTCCTTCAATCGCTGCATTTTCATCACTGTCGGAGCCATGTACTGCATTCGCCTCTATACTTTTAGCATAAAGATTACGTATCGTTCCAACCTCTGCTTTCGACGGATCGGTAGCACCAATGATCTTGCGGAAGCTTTCCACAGCATTCTCCTTCTCAAGAATCACTGCCACAATAGGTCCTGAAGACATGTAGCTTACCAGATCTTTATAGAAAGGTCTTTCCTTATGAACAGCATAAAACTGTCCGGCAGTTTCCGGTGTAAGACGTAAGTATTTCATAGCGATGATTTTAAATCCGCTTTTAATGATATGATCAAGGATGGCGCCGGTATAGTTATTCGACACTGCATCAGGCTTGAGCATGGTAAATGTTCTGTTCGTTGTCATATATTTTTTTAAATGGAGTGCAAAAGTAAAACCTTTACATTTGACAGCCAATAAAATCACATGATTCCTCAATTTAAATATGATGATTTGCAATCTGTTAAAGAACTGCTTTCCACAAACAGAAAGATTGTGATCACCACCCATCATAAGCCTGACGGCGATGCCCTGGGCTCCAGTCTTGCTCTCAAGCATTATCTTGTACTTAAGGGCCATGATGTTACGGTAGTAACGCCAAGTGAGTTTCCTGATTTTCTGGCCTGGATGGATGGAAGCACTGAAGTGATCGATTATATTAAAAGCACCAAATCAGCTAATGAGGCCTTTGCAAAAGCAGAAGTGGTTTTCTGTCTTGATTTTAACGATGCAAGAAGGGTGGAAAGGATGACTAACCTGTTGAACAGCTTTAAAGGAATAAAAATTCTTATTGATCATCATCTTGATCCTTTACCATTTTGTAATTATACTTTCTCTTTTGTTCAGGCATGCTCCACCTGCGAAATTATTTATCATTTTATAGTGGCAATGGGTGACAAGGAACTGTTAAACGCATCAATTGCAGCCTGTATTTATACGGGAATTATGACCGATACAGGTAGTTTTCGTTTTGATAATGTGAGCCAGGATACCCATAGGGTAACTGCCGAACTATTGGCAACAGGGATGAAACAAAACAGGATTCATGATTATATATATGATAATTATTCGGAGTCACGATTGCATTTTCTGGGATTTTGTCTGAAAGATAAATTGGTGGTTATTTCAAAGTATCATGCAGCATATATTGCAGTGAGCAGACTTGATATGGATAACTATAAACATCAGCCGGGTGATCTGGAAGGCATTGTAAATTTTGCTTTAAGTATAAAAGGAATTAAAATGGCTGTTTTATTCAGTGAACGCGATGGCGTTGTTAAAATGTCATTCAGATCAAAAGAGAGTTTTTCTGTTAAGGAACTTGCTGAACAGCATTTTGAAGGAGGCGGACATAAGAATGCAGCAGGGGGGCGAAGTGCACTTTCATTAGCTGATACCGTAAAGAAATTTGAAGATCTTTTACCATCGTATGCAGAAAAACTGGAAGCAGAGTAATTATTTTTATAAAACATGACACAGAGATTTTACTCTTTAATTTCGTTCATTTTATTACCGGTTATTGTTCTTGTTTTTTTATTCGGTTCTTGTGCTGATGATAAAAAAGTGACGGAAGTTAACGAGCCGGAATATCAGGAGAAACTTATTAAACTTAATAAAGCTTTAGTTGATCAGGAACAGGATGCCATCAGCGATTACATTAAACGTTATGGCTATTCCATGGAGGAAACAAAAACCGGACTACACATTATGCTTCTTAAATCAGGCGAAGGAAAGAAACCCTCTTTTCAATCGCAAGTAACGATTGCATATAAAATACAGCTTCTTGATGGTAGTTATTGTTATAGTTCCGATAGTTCAGGATTACTTACATTTCAACTTGGTAAGAGTACAGAACCCGGTGGTTTGCAGGAGGGAGTTTTGAGTATGAAAGAAGGTGGGCAGGCTTTGATGATTGTTCCTTCCTATCTCGCTTATGGTGTAACAGGTGACGGTGATAAAATAAGCGGCAATCAATCATTAGTTTATACTGTTGAATTATTAAAAGTAAAGTAACGTTTTAAATTATTTCATTGATTTATGATAAATAAAATCTGTTATACACTTATTATTGTATTGTTTTTATCAG
>JANOBN010000012.1:0-2201 GCA_031411675.1 Bacteroidota bacterium
ATAGTTGCTGCGCCTATGAACGAGCAGGAGTTACGCAACCTGATGTATACTGCACAACATGAAAACATGGGACCATTTTCTATTCGTTATCCGAGGGGAAATGGTGTTATGGTTGACTGGCGCAAACCTTTTGAAGCAATACCGGTTGGTAAAGGAAGAAAGCTTCGTGGCGGAGAAGAAGTGGCAATTCTGACTATTGGTCACATAGGAAACTTTGCAGTAAAAGCATGTGATCTTTTATCGCAGGAAGGACTATATCCGGCGCATTATGATATGCGTTTTGTAAAACCACTTGATCAGGTAATGTTGCACGAGGTGTTCTCTTTATATAAAAAGGTAATCACTGTGGAAGATGGCTGTATAATGGGTGGTTTTGGTTCGGCTGTTGCAGAGTTTATGATTGACAATAATTACTCAGCATCCATTACCCGTTTGGGCATGCCTGATGAGTTTATTGAACACGGTGAGCAGAGTGAACTTTACCATGAATGCAATTTTGACACTGCTGCTATTATTGCAACCGTAAGAAGCCTTATTACCGAAAAAGCAGCGGTTTAGGAAATTCTAAATCCGATAGCTATCGGATCTAAATTTTGCTCGCAGGTTCTTGAGACTGCATTCTTCATCCGATAGCTATCGGATCAACATTCAACATTTATATTTCAACATTCAATATTCAACATCCGATAGTTATCGGATCAACATTCAATATTCAACATCCTTTCCAAATCGATATTCAAAATTCCTTGTTCATTATTCATCATTCCAAGAGTTTTTCAATCACCTTAGGAAAATGCTTCATTTCCAGTTGATGAATTTTAGCTGCAATTTCAACAGATCCGTCTCCTTTATCTAAGTCAATAGCAGCCTGAAATATCACATCACCTTCATCATAATGTTCATCAACATAATGAATAGTGATTCCGCTTTTATCATCACCTGATTTATAAACAGCATCGTGCACATGATGACCATACATTCCATTTCCGCCGTATTTAGGAAGTAATGCAGGATGAATATTAATTATTTTTCCGGGGTAAGCATAAATTAAATCTTTTGGTATGAGTTTTAGAAAACCGGCAAGAACAATAAAATCAATGTGCTTATTTTTTAGCTGATCAATCAGAGGTGTTACATCTGTCCATCCTGCTTTGTTTATATATAATGACGGAACACCGTTTTTAATAGCTACATCAAGTACACCGGCTTCTTTCCGGTCGGTGACAATAAGAGCAACATTAATAGTTGGATGATATTTAAAATAAGTACAGATATTGTCGGCATTACTTCCTTTTCCGGAAGCAAAAATTGCAATTTTTTTCATCAGGATTTCGGCTTTTGCAAAAGCACTTCTATTCTTTCAAGTGTATTTTTAATATCAGCTAAAAGTTGTGAATCTGCAGGTGATGATGATCGTAAATCCTGCATCTTGATCTGGCGCTGTTCCAAAACTCTTTGCCGGAAAGTGCGTGCATCTTCAATTCCGATGAGTGACATTTTGTTTCCATTAATATCACCCTGACCGGCAGTTTCAATTTTTAATATGCATAAATTAAAGTGATGTAATAACGGACCTTCAATAAAGGTAAGATCCTGAATATTTTCCAATGGTATTGTTTTTTCAAAAGTAAAAAGGATACCGCGACGTAAACGCAATGATTCCCTGCTTAACTCGCATTCCAGTTTTTCAAAATAATGGCGGCAATACCATTGTCCAACTCCGAGCAACCAAATAATAAGCAGCGGAATTCCTACTATTGAAATGAGCAGGAAAAATCCAACGTATAATAAAATATAGGTTTTAATAACCGGATTAAACTTCGCCGTTAGTATTACCTCATTGTTTTCCATAAGCGATTCAAAGATACATTTTAGCCAATAGCACCATAGAAAGGAATAAATAGATATGCCTTTCTGCTTGCACTACTTTTTGGGAAGCTGCTTCATTATGGCTTTAGTATATTTTTCTTTTAGTCGTTTTTGCTTTGCAGGCTATTATTTCAGGCTGTTTGATGTTGCCAATTTGGATATAACAGGCCTTTACTGTTCCTGAAACAGGAGATTTAAAAGAAGAACAAATACACTTATCAACAATTATTTGACTTGCCAAGCCCCTATTGGCCTTTAATTAACTGCCTAATAATGAGCATTAAAGAGGTGTGTTTAACGTGTTTTATGCATTATAGAAAGGGCAATCTTCA
>JANOBN010000013.1:0-9664 GCA_031411675.1 Bacteroidota bacterium
GATATTTTTAAAGCGTCCATAAATTGGGTGCCGAATGCAAGCATTTTATTTTCGAAGATGCTTTTGATTTTTCGTATTTCAGCAGTAAGTGTTTTGAATTGCGTTTCATCCGGAAGCCGTGATGCAATTTCATACTCTTCATCAAAAAGCTTTCTGGCAACCTTTGCAAGACCATCACGAATATTCCATCCTTTATCATTGTCAAGTTGAAAAAACAGAAATTCTTCCAGCCATGATGTAAGTTCTCTGTCTTTTCCGGCTTGTGAGAGCAGCGTGTCAATGGCTGCCGAGAGAATTTTGCCGGTATCAAGTTCAATCTCAAAACGAAGTGAAAGTCTTAGCTCATGGGCAAGTGATTTAACGATTTCATTAAAAAAACTATCAATGGTTGATATAGAAAAACTACTGTAATGATGGAGAATATTTATTAAAACAGTACGTGATTGTACAGCGATGTCGATTCCTTCGGGAAGTAATTCCTTTAGTTCGTTTTTCAAGTTTTCTTTTTTGCCGGCGGCAAGATTTTCCAGTGCACTGATAACGCGGCTTTTCATTTCCGCAGTGGCTTTATTAGTAAAAGTAATAGCCAGTATTTTACTAAATTGTAATGGGTATAGTAAAGCTATAGAAAGGTACTCTTTAACCAGCGTATAGGTTTTTCCGCTTCCTGCTGATGACCGGTATATGGTGAGTCCTGACAATTGTAAAAAATATTGTCCTAAAAATAAATAAAAAAACTCATTTCACCTTAAAAAGTCTTTTAACAGGCAATTACGGCGAAATGAGTTTTTAACAGAAGCTGTTTTATCAGAACTTAACTGAAAGTCCAACTCCAAGAACCTCCCTGAACTGAACACGTGGTCCGGCTATAGGAACTTCTCCATTTTGTGTTTTAATAGTTTTAGGCACTTTGAATCCATTCACCACTTCATATTCCTGAATGGTAATATCATCATCATAAACGAGGTTTGTATTTATACTTGCTGATAGAAATTTGTTAATTTTCATCGCAATCAACACTTCCCAGCTAACATCAATATTTTGCGGGTTGTTTGCATAATTACTGAACAGATCAAGTTTAGTAAGAAAGTTAACATTGGTTAACACATCTTTCTGAAACTTCGCATTCAGATAAGCTCCTAATTCATTACGAATCTGATCTCCGTCTTTAGTCTTATTTCCTAAGGCATCATACTCAGCACCATCTACACCAAAAGCACCTGCATCTGCAAGTACTTTATCATTAACCAGAGTAGTTTTTATAGTTAAAGGAGAGATGAATACAGAGAAATAATCTTTTGGCTTATAATCCATACCAAGAGCAAACAGCATAAATGCAGGAGCAGCGAATTTTGACACTTCAATTTTTGTAGTATCAGTGGGATACTCATAACTGCTTGCAAATTGCGATTTGAAATTGAATAATGCAGTGTAGAACCATTTGTTATGATTTGTTGCATCATAACCGAATTTGCTCAGTAAATCTATCCTGTCATCATTCTTCCTGAAATCTTTTTCGCCTGCTTTTAACATACCATATCCCATATCAAGAGAATTATCCCAGGCAGCTCTTTCCTTCCTGTATTTTGCAAACACATTAACAAGAGAATTAATAGCAAGAGAGTTCTCGCCACCTGCCGACCAGTTTGTTAAACTTGTCTGGCTAAAGTTTATACCAATTGTCCCGCCGGTCACCCAGGATGTATCCTTTTGAGCAAGTGCATTGAATGAAATAAGAAGACCGGCAATTAATATATATAATTTTCTCATAAGACAGTAATTATTTTTTCAAAAGATCACGGATTTCACTTAATAACGCCTGATCTTTTGTCGGAGCAGGAGGAGGTGCAGTAGCTGCTTCTTCTTTTTTCTTCATTTTATTAATTGGCTTAACAACCACAGTGAAGATGGCTAAAGCAATCACCAGAAAACTAAAAACTGTTTGCACCAGGTTACCATAGTTCACCGTTACTGCAGGAATTACTGCACCGGCTGCATCCGTAGATGCTTGTTGTATTACCATTTTCAGGTCAGTAAAATTAACACCACCAATTAATACGCCAATAGGAGGCATAATAATATCAGTTACTAATGAATCAACTACTTTACCGAATGCGGCGCCAATTACAACACCTACTGCAAGGTCAACTACATTGCCTTTTGCAATGAAATCTTTAAATTCTGATGTGAAACTCATTGTTTTTTGTTTTTTTAATTTGAATCCGCGAAAATAGATAAAATGAGTTCACATCCGATTAAAACAAAAAAATCGCCCGTTTTTGAAGGCGATTTTGTTTATTATTAAAACATTCAATAAAGTGATTTTACGAATGAAAATAAGTTATAATTTGGTGATAGTCAATTCAAATAAAATTCACTTGAAATTAATTAACAATTTTGGACTCATTCGACATTTTAGGGGCAATCGGCTCTTTGATTCTAAGAGCTACAATAGGCACCCAAACTGATTTAACATCTGTATTTGGAAGGCTTAATCTGTAGTAGGTAACACCCGGTGTAGGATTTAAATCAAGCAAAGCATAAGCCTTCAATTCTGTGGATGTTCCCGTGGCTTTAACTCTGCCGATTTCTTCATAATTGTAAGTATCCGTGCTTCTTTCTATTCTGAAATAGTCAATGCCGTCTTCTTTTCCGGTAAACCAATTAATCATCACTTTATCTCCTCTGAATTCCGCCGTAAAACTTAATAATTTAAGAGGCATTGTGCGACTTCTGTTAGTGGAACGAATGATTAAATTATCAAATATCGCTTTTGATTTGGACTCACCATTCATTTCTTCACCAAGTATCATCTGATCGGTATTATTCCAGCTCATTTTATCACCATCACCTGATGTAGAAGACCATACAGCAACATTATCTACAAATATTTCACCTTTTGATTCAGATGGATTATAGAGAAAACGGTATGTTCTGAAGATGGTATCTAATGGTATTGTATATCTGGTAATTTCATCTATTGTAATTATTTTACCATTTTCTTTTAACAATTTGTATTTAATGCAAAGCTGCCCGTTTTTCATTCCGAAGTTGAAATAACTCCCTCTTGAAATGAAATTTCCTGTTGCTTCATAACGACGAAAGTCAATACTGATGTCGATACCATTTCCGTTAAAAATCGGGTCATTGCCCAAATACATACTGATATTTCTGCCGGTATTTCCGGCACTTAATCCATTCGTGTGATCCCGGCCATCAGCAACTATTTCTGCATTTCTGCTAACTGACTCTGCAGAAGGTCCCACATCTGCTGTAGTAACATTGTTGCCATCCCAACTATATCCGCACAATATTTCACCATTGTTTATCGGATCATTCATTAGCAAGTCAAAGCCGGATGCATTTGAATCTGTATGTTTAGCGGTTTGAATTCCGATTATCAGATAAGCAGCTACTGCAACAAATGAAATACCGCCAATTATGGTAGTACCTTGTTGTAGTGTCTTATGTTTCTGTGCAGGTCGAAGTGTAAATCTTTTCATCGTATTCTTGTTGTTTAATTACTTTTAATGAGTTTTCTGGTAAGTTGTGTTGTTCCTGTCTTTAATGTTAATGTATAATACCCGGTTGGCATATTTGATGTTTGAAGAAAATCAAAATAGTTGATTCCTTTAAGGACTTCAATAGTATTTTTGTAAACCAATTTTCCTGATGAGGAGTGAATATATATATCTGCTTCACCTGCTTCTTCCATTATAAATTGCATGGTGAAAGAGCTTTTAAACGGATTTGGTCGTATTCCGGTTATTGCATTTTTTGTAGTAGCCGCGCTTTGCTCTTTGTAAAACGGCCTTGATGTAGTATAACTGAAAGTACCACTATAATCCGTTTGCTTTATACGATAAAAAGATTTTCCTTCAAAGGGTGTTTTATCGGTATAGCTATAATATTTTATTGTTGAAGAATTTCCGGCACCGTTTATTTTTTGGACTTCTACCCAATTTTGTCCATCACCTGTTTTTTCAATGGTAAAGAAATCATTGTTTTTTTCTGAAGTTGTTGCCCATTGAATTACTGCATTTCCATCTTGTGGCTGAACTGTGAAATAGGAGAGATTAACTGATAAAGCATAGGTTGCTCCAACAATTATAAATGGTCCAAAAGTGCTGATACCGCTTGCAGAAACAGTGCCGGTTCCTTTTGTTACACCCGTTGTATTACCATTTGGAGCTGACCAATTGTTGTTATTAAATACTTGCGTCGTAAGAGGAAGTGTAGGTGTTGCAATGGTATTTTCTGATCCAAGATAGGATAATGTGATGTCTGCTGTACAAGGTGCAGAAGAAGTAATATCCCACCATCTGTCAATAACGGCAGCTTGGGAGATGTCGGAGGAGTTACTATTTACATTGGTAATTCCTGTTGTCCAGGGCTTGTTATCTGAGCTTGTGGCTCTTGTAGAAACAGTAATATCAACAGGCCCTCCATCAGTAACATTCATCGTTACGGGAATATAGCCAATGTTATTTACTCCGAATGGCATCAGGTAGCTTCCGTTATCTACATTTTGCCATTTGATAATAGCATTGTTTTCTGCAGCATTGGTTTCGCTTTTAATATAACCTGATGTTCGAACAATTGCGTCCGGTGAACCGGATTCTATGGTGACCGTTTTGTCATTTAAAAATAATTCACCGTTTTGAAGATTTAGCTGACTTCTGATATAAACATGGTTGTTATCAGGGTAAACATAATTTACTCCCGGAATGCCAATTGAGTTGATCAGTAATTTACCATATTTATGCTGATCACCTGTTGCATTTCCTGTCCCTATTCCTGTAATCACCTGATTCGTTCCGCCGTTATATTCAATTGTGCTGTTAGGGTCAAGATAATAATTCATCGAGCCGGTTGCATCTAATGAGGCATTTGAAGTTCCGTTGTAAAAACCATTTGTATGTGATGTCTTTGTCAATCCTCCTGATGATACAGTTATCCCGGAGTAAGCATTGACCATGTTGGACTGAATTTTATAAGAGAACAACTCCAGTACCGATCCGTTAGTTACCGTTAACATATCATTGGCTTCCTGACTGCAACTGGCAATTTGAATATTGGAAGTTGCATTTAATGAAGTACCTGAAGTAATAAATTGTCTTACTTTTTCAAGCAGATGACTACCTGTACGATTGTATTCAATGATGCCCGAGCTGTTAAAGTTTAAGGTTCCAAAACAATTTCCTTCTTCACCTGCTGAGGTTGTTATTTTTCCTGTTCCGCCAATATTAAATTTTGTGCCATTCACATTTATAATATTAGGTGCAAGGCAGGTGCTGAAATTGTTAAAGCTGATTACACCACCTGTTTGATTAAAGTCGCCATTCACTGTAAGAGATGACTGATCTGCAGAAATGGTGTTATTACTTCCATTAATATAAAGTTTTCCGGCAGTTTGTATATATGATCCGCTAAGTATTAATGAGGTAGATCCGATATTATTTTTTAATGAAATACTTCCTCCGGCTACCGTTAGATTCCGTCTTAATGATACCATACTATTGCCGGGAGAATTGGATAATGAAGTGATTCCTCCATTAATAAGAACATTGCTGTTAAATGTAATTAATGAATTGTGGCCGGAGCTGTAATTGAAATAATTGGTTCCACCATTGAAAGCAGTGTTTCCTCCAATAGAAACAGTTTCGTTTCCATTTCCTCCATTCGTTCTGAATTCTGCCGATTCATTTCCGTTAATAAGTAGTGAGCCGTTTATATTCAGGATTAATTCAGAATTGTTGCTGATGCCTGATAGCGTAGAGAGTCCGTTAAAACGAAAGATATCATCAGGTGAAGTAAAGTTGATATTTAAATCTCCGGTAATATTTATATTATTTACAGCAGGATTTACATTGCACGAGTAGGAGGCCATAAAAATGCCACCTGTAAAGACAATATTATTTAGCGACATTGTAATATTACCTGCATTAGATGTTGTAATGTTAAATATCCCTCTGAAGTCACCTTGTGATTGATAGTAATTTCCTTTAACATTCAGCACTGCATTTCCATTACCGACACCGGTTACTCCGGAGTTCCAAATAAGGTCCATATAGCCGGAGTTGCTCAGATTTCCGTTTACAGTAAGTGTTGCGTTTCCCTTTCCATCAACAACACCATAAAATTCTCCGGCGCGGCTTGAAATAAGGTTGTAAAAGTTGCCATTTATTGTTACATTTGTGTTACCATCTCCATCATTAGCACCATAAACTATTCCACCATTAATTGTAAAGTCATTACCAACATTAATGCTCGTATTTCCATTGTGATTATTTGCACCGGCAAGAACTCCGTCTTTTTGTATAATGATATTGCCTGACACATTAAGAGTACAGTTGCCTTTTCCGCTTTTATTGAAAAGATTTAATTCGCCATAATTAACAGCGATATTTGCAGCGTTAATGGTAAGGTCGCCTGTACGGTCACCTGTAAAAAAATCAAGCTGCGATGTGTTAGAAGCCAGAACAATTTCGTTGAGGGTAATTACTGATGATGCTGATGAATTAACATCATCCAGAATAATGTAGTCACCATCAATGGTCAATGTACCATAGATGATATGTGTGGCAAACTCATTTTTTTGTGACCATCCCAATGATCTTGTTTTGAAGGTAATGTTTCCAATATTTCCGGTGATCACCGAAGCAAATGGAGCATTCAGGTCATACCATTGGTTAATGGTTATACTGCTTGCCGGATGAAAATTTTCTGTGCTCTTGGTAAAAATTGTTGCATTAGATGCATCATTAAATGCAGGGTCCCAGATAAAAGAGGCTTCCTGCCCTAAAGAAAATAAAGCGCCATTGGTATTTTGAATTAATATCCCCCCGGTTACATTACAAGTACCTTCAATAATACAATCACTGTTTAATGCTAATGCTTTAGATGCAGAAAATTCTAGATAAGCGTTTTTTTCAACTGTTATTTTATTGCAGGTGCTATTTCCATTTACAATAATGGAATGACCACTTTTTATGGTTACGTCATCTGTTACTGTTGGAATTCCGGCCGGTATCCAGTTAGTCGGACTGTTCCAGTTTCCGGAACCGAACGATATTTTATTAATAGCATGTACAAACCCTGAATGGAGTAGTAAAAAGAAAATTGATAAAAGGATAGTTTTAATTGATGCTTTCATATAAACTTATTCTGATAAATACCTGTCCTGTTTAATTTCTAAGCTTCTTCCTTTTCTGATCTTTATTACTGAAGAATCATTTTTGGTATATTTTTTACTTTCGGAATTCATCTGAATTGATTCTGCCTTGAGTAAAAGTCTTAAAGGCACATCAGCCTCAATACTCTTATATGTTGGTTGGAAGTGCTCTGTTACTGCAGCTTTAGTATCGTCGGGTTGGGAAAGATTCAAATAAAGCAACATACCTGCAACAAGACTTATTACAGTACCGGTTGCAGCATATCTTAATAAAGGTTTTTGTGTTATTCGTAACGATAGTGTATTTCTTTTGCCTTGTTTCATTCTCATTGCTTCAGATTTTAACTTAATATCATACGCAGTTAATAATTTCTTGTTTCAAGTTTTTAGCTAACTATTTTGAATAAAAAAAGGGGCAGAAATTTAATCTGCCCCTTTTTTATATTGTTTGTTCGAAAATCAAGCTGTAACGAACGTAAGGTCATCCATTGTAATAGTATGATTATCAGCCATTAATGCAGCTCTTTCAATGATAGCTTTCAGTTCTCTGATGTTACCTGGCCATTCGTAACCAAGCATGAACTTACAGGCTTCTTTGGAGATGGTAAACTGAGGTAATTTGGTATCAACACAAAACTGGCTGAGGAAATGTTTTGCAAGGAGGATAATGTCGTCACCTCTTTCTTTCAATGGCGGCAGATGAATCAGAAATCCCTGCAGTCTGTAAAAAAGATCTTCACGGAATCTGCCTTCCTTTACTTCTACCTGAAGGTTTCTGTTTGTTGCAGCAATTAATCGGAAATCAAGTTTCATAATTTTATTGCTTCCAATGCGCGTAACTTCTTTTTCCTGCAATACACGAAGTAATTTAGCTTGCAGGCCCATATCCATCTCTCCGATTTCATCCAGGAATATGGTTCCTTCATGGGCTTCTTCAAATTTTCCAATACGCTTATCCCGGGCATCTGTAAATGCACCTTTTTCATGTCCGAATAGTTCACTTTCTATAAGCTCTTCCGGTATTGCTCCCATATTTACAATAACAAATGGCTTTCGGGCACGGTCAGAATTATAATGCAATGCTTTTGCTACCAATTCTTTTCCGGTTCCGCTTTGCCCGGTAATAAGCACCATCATGTTGTTTTTTTCAACCTTCTGAATCAGTCGTAGTGTTCGAAGAATCGGGTTACTGTTACCGATAATATTAGAGTATTTATTACGATCAATGATCTGATCTTTCAATACCTCAACTTCTTTGCGTAAAGTAACATTCATTGCAAGATTGTTGATGGAGTTTACTACATCAGCAATCATGTTTTCACTTTTAAGAATGTAATCGTTAGCACCTTTTCGATAACAGGTAACAACTACCTCTACACTTTCCTGACCGGAGCACATGATTACCATAATACTTTTATTATAGGCACGCACTCTTTCCATTAAAGTAAGACCGTCCATTCCCGGTAAATTATAATCAATGGTGATTATATCAGGGTTTAAATGCAGATTACCAATGCAATCTTCGGCAGATGTAAAGTGATGAATATCGAAAGTTTCATTTTTTGATAGTGCCTTTTGCATTAAAGTGGCAACCATCATGTCATCTTCAATAATAAATATTTTAGCCATAGTGAGTGGTGTTATTTTTTTTATTTTGTATTATACTGTTAAGCCTGTTTTAATTTCGTTTTCCAGTTCCTGATATACATGACTGCAAGTGGATCGGATTTTTTCTATTAATGCAGGTATTTCCTTTAAGTTTTCCTGTTTACGGGAATATTCTTCAATTTTTGCCGCAGCCTGATTAAGTTCTTTCAAACCGATATAGTTAAAAGAAGGTTTAATTTTATGTGATATTTGCCGAAGGTTTTCCCAGTTCGATTCAGAATGCCATTTTTCCATTTCTTCAATAGTTTTTGGAGCGGAGTTCAAAAAGAGTTGTATAAACTCCTTAAAGAATGCTTCATTGCCATCGCTGATTTCTTTTAAGAAATCCAGATTAATATAAGTTGACGGTATCATAGAGGTAGCTGAATTTTCAAATACAGTTGATTCCTGAATGTCCTTTTTTTCGCTTGTCCATTTTAATATAATTGATGATAAATCTGATGCCTGAAATGGTTTGGAAATATAATCGTTCATACCTGATTCAATGCATTTGTGTTTCTCACCTTCCATTGCATGTCCCGTCATTGCTATAATCGGGATGTTGGTATTCTTAAGTTCTTTTCTAATCATTTCTGTAGCCTGATAGCCGTTGATGCCCGGCATTTCAATATCCATCAGTATCAGGTCAAAATTTTCTTGTGTTACTGCTCTTACCGTTTCTTCACCATCTTTTGTAAATGATAATTTTGCTCCGGAGGGACTTATCATTTTTTCAATTATAAATCTGTTAATGTCGTTATCTTCAGCAACCAGTATGTTAATATGATCCATTTTTATTAATTTTAATGAAGTTACGATAACAAAAAGTACTTCATCAAAATT
>JANOBN010000014.1:0-6180 GCA_031411675.1 Bacteroidota bacterium
AGAGAAGAAAATCCATAAGTCCAACCTAAACTGTTTAACCCTCCTAATTCACTCCAACTTGAACCATTATATTTTGACACATATGGGTTATTAGAACTGTTATAAAAATTTCCAGCAGCATAAATATTTCCAAACGTATCAGAGCAAATTGATGAGATGCTTTCATTTGCAGATAAACTATTTAATCCTCCTAATTCGCTCCAACTTGTTCCACCATATTTGGATACATAACGGTTACCGCTGCTATTCATAAAATCACCTGCTGCATAAATGTTCCCAGCGCTATCAGCAAATATGGATGTTATGTAACTATTTGCCGCCAGCCCATTCAATCCGCCTAATTCGCTCCATTGTGCAAAGAGAGGTTGGTTAATTATTGAGAAGAAGATTATAAAGTGATAAAAGATTTTTTTCATGATGTTTGATTTTAGTTGCTTACTCTATTTTCGGTTTTCAGCTACTCCGATTAAATGTGCCGATAGACGGTTAAGCATATCCGATAACATTCAAATATACGAAACTTTCATGCCCAAACTTTCGCATATCCAACCAACATTAGGCGGAAAAGCGAAGGTTTGCTGTGCCGGCATTTTCGCATGTATTTCATAATTTATCAAATGGCGATCGAATTTTACTAATTTGCTTTTTGCTTACATGAGTATAGTTCATGGTCGTACGTAAGCTGTTGTGACCTAATAATTCCTTGATACTTAACAAGTCGGTTCCTGCTTCCAGTAAATGGGTGGCAAAGCTATGTCGAAGGGCATGTATCGAGCCTTTCTTTAGGATACCCGCCTTATCCTTTGCCTGAGCTATAACTATTTGTATGCTTCGTGTACTATACTGCTCTCCCTTTTGGCCTTCAAATAGCCATAATCCGGGTGTATATTCTTTGTAATAAGTGCGTAGTAATACCAAAAGTTTTTCACTCAGCATGACCATTCTGTCCTTTTTGCCTTTCGCCTGCCTTAGATAAATTACCATTCTCTTGCTGTCCACATCGCTGATCTTCAGATTAATTATTTCGCTTACCCTTAATCCGCCAGCATATGCAAGGCAGATGATGGTCCTGTGTTTCAGATTATCGGTTGCCTTTATTATTGCAGAAATCTCGCTTTCATCAAACACCGTTGGTAATTGCTCCGGCTTTTGTGCGCGGGGTAAATGATACACTTCCAGCGGACGATGTAATAGCTTTTCATAAAAAAATTTTATAGCATTGATTAATTGATTCTGTGACGTAACGCTCCACTTCGCACTATTACGGAAAGTCAGGAGGTAATCCATGATCATTGGTGTTGTAATTGTGGAAGGTTTTTTATCTTTAAAATAAAATAGAAACTGTATAAACCAGTTCCGGTAAACAGTAATGGTGTTATCGCTGTAGTTTTTTAGCTTTAAAAGGGAGAGATATGCTGTTAATGCTTTTTGTTGCATCTCGTTTAAAGTCTGATTTTGAAATTCTGCTGTGGATGTTTTGAGAATTGGTTGCATAACTATCAGTTTTAGTTCATGCAATATAATATTGTTTTAAAAAGAGGGTAAATGATTTTTTGATTTTGATTGATCCGTTTCAGAATTAATAAAACGTTTCAAAAATTTTAGTTGATGTATTGGTTGAAGGGTTGGTGCAGATTCAGTTTTGTAGTGGCGATTGGTTTTGGTTAATGGAGTAGTCAAATGTAGTACTTTTATTTTATTGTCAAAAAGCTGTTTTGTAGTACAAACAACTGCAACCCGGGGAAGAATGCAGCTTTTTCATTGGTTGGAGCTCTTACCTCAAACTGTCCCCCCGAAGGGGTCTTGTGGTTTTGAAACTGCGAGTTGCAGAAAGCACCTGAGGAAATTCGGAGCACCATACCGAACTTTCTTGTTACTATCCCACTGGTTCCTTTAAGGAGGACAGGAATGGAGAGTGGGTTTGAGAGTGAGAGCGGGATCCTTTTATCAATATCGCCGGAATTTATTCCGGTGCCTTACGAAAACTCCATAGCGGAGGAATAAATTCCTGCGCTATTTTATGATTAAAAAAATTTAGAATTTAGTCGCGAAGTCTCGCGATTAGAATCTACTAAAGGATTGCATTCTCTTTCATCTTCTCCGTATTCTCTGCAAGCTGCAAAGCGTCGATGAATTCCTGAATATCACCATTCATAAACGATGCAAGATTATAAGAGGTAAGATTAATTCGATGATCCGTAACTCTGCTTTGCGGATAATTGTAAGTGCGGATTTTTGCGGAACGATCACCGGTGCTTACCATGGTCTTTCTCTTTTTTGAAATGGCATCCATGTGTTTCTGATATTCCATTTCATACAGTTTACTGCGCAGCATCACCATGGCGCGTTCGCGGTTGCCTAATTGTGAACGTTCAATCTGGCATACAACAACAATACCCGTTGGCTTATGAGTGAGCTGCACTTTTGTTTCTACCTTGTTTACATTCTGCCCTCCTGCTCCACCTGATCGTGAGGTTTGTAATTCAATATCTGCAGGATTTATTTCCACATCCACCTCATCCGCTTCAGGAAGTACAGCTACTGTTGCAGCTGAAGTATGCACGCGGCCTTGTGTCTCTGTTTCCGGCACGCGTTGTACACGATGCACTCCTGATTCATATTTTAAAATACCATAAGCACCATCGGCATTCACATTAAAAATTACTTCTTTATATCCGCCGGTATTTCCATCATTGGAATCCACCAGCTCCATTTTCCATCCTCTTGTTTCGCAATAGCGCGTGTACATTCTATATAAATCGCCTGCAAAAATACTTGCTTCATCACCACCTGTTCCTGCACGAATTTCTACAATTGCATGTCGGCCATCTTCCGGATCCTGTGGTAATAATAAAAACTGAATCTGTTGCTCCATAGCATCCTTTTGTGGCTCCAGCTCTTCGATCTCTGTCTTTGCCATAGTACGAAACTCCTCATCCTTCTCCGTCATTAAAACCTGCCGTGCATGCTCCAGGTTACTCATTACATTTCTGTATTGATGAAATACTTCAACAACTTGTTGCAACTCCTTGTATTGTTTATTGAGCTGTTTAAAACGATTCATGTCGTTTATAACAGCGGGGTCGCTGAGTTGCGTTTCTATTTCCCTGTAACGGGCTTCTAATGATTCAAGCTTTGCAAGCATGTTGTTTTCGGATGGTCAAAATTATCTACTATGTTTTTAATTTAATTCGATATGAAAAATAATCAACTTACTCTATCGCCTCACCCCTCGCGAAGTTTCGCGACCTTTCCCCGGAGAGGGAGTTAATGGTTTGATGTATATATATTTCAAGATGAAATTACTACTTCATTTAAATTAAAAATCCCGACCGTTAAGGTCAGGATTTTTAATTGTTCCGTTTAAAAAAACTAAGCTTGTGCAGCGTTGTCTAATGGAAGAACAGAAACGTATGATTTTTCATCTGATTTTTTACGGAATACTACAGTACCTGCAGTAAGTGCAAATAAGGTATGATCTTTTCCAATACCTACATTATCTCCCGGATTATGTTTTGTGCCACGCTGGCGAACAATGATATTACCGGAGATCACACGTTGACCACCAAATACCTTAATTCCTAAACGTTTGCTATGCGATTCACGACCGTTTCTGGAACTACCGACCCCTTTCTTATGTGCCATTTTCTAATGAATATTAAATGTTATAAATCTTTGTTACTTATTAAGCAGTGATTTTATCCACTTTTATTTTCGTAAGGTATTGACGGTGACCATTCATTTTCTGGTACCCCTTACGACGTTTCTTTTTAAAGATCAGCACCTTGTCGCCTTTACAATGAGAAACAACGGTTGCTGATACAGAAGCGCCTGAAACAGTAGGAGAACCTACCGTAACTGAACCATTACCCCCAATCATTAAAACCTGATCGAAAGTTACAGAATCACCTTCTTTTGCATCGAGGCGGTGAACGAAAACCGGCTTATTCTCATTTACTTTGAACTGCTGTCCGGCAATATTTACAATAGCGTACATGATCTCTTTCTTTTATAATCCCTAAAATTTGGGGTCGCAAATATAGAATTTTCTTAAACAATTAACAATAAGATGTTAAGATTTAATCAGGAGAAAAATATTCGCCTAAACCCACCTAAAAGGGACAAAATGCACACTCCGGGAGGCTGAAATTTAGAACTATTATACCTCTTATTGAAGCTCAAAACACTATTCTTCAATACTATAGACCTTCCGCCTGCTTCCTGGCCCGGTAGCCATCATAACTGATCATGGCTACCCCACCCAGTATGGCCAGCATGGCAGGAATATGCAGAAGATTTAAAGTTTCGCCATCAACAATGCCCCACAGCAAGGCAACTATGGGGATAAAGTAGGTAACTGCTGATGCAAAAAGAGGGCTGGCAATCTTCACCAGTTGAAAATAGAGAAGATTGGATAATGCTGTACCGAAGCAAGCCAGCGTGGCAATATACATAAGGCCTGTCCAGGCACCGGGAACATGGGTTAAACGGTCAATAAAATCAGTGGAAAACAAGTAAATGCCATAAGGGACACCCACACATAACAAAGCAAAGCCGGAAATAATCAGCACATTTATTCCTGCAAGATGGGCTTTAATAGTATTTACACTAATTCCATAAAACACCGTTGCCACCACAATCAATAAAGAATAACCTGCATCGGCTGATAAATCTCCCTCAGCATTTACCAGTATTAATCCTGCTGCACCTAAAAAACCTGCTGCGACACCGGCAACCTGTAAAAAAGAAAATCGGCTTCGAAAAAAGAAGAACCCGATCAGGACTGTGAATAACGGAGTAAGCGAATTCAGCATTCCTGCAAGCGAACTGTTAATTCTTGTTTGTGCCGTAGTAAAGAGTATGGCCGGTATTCCACTTCCAACTATACCTACCACAGCAATATATTTCATTTTTCCTTTCCCTATCAATTTATAATGGCGCGCAACGAAAGGAAATGTTACAATAAAAGCAATTACCATTCGCATGGCTGCCACCTGATCTGAGTGAAAATAAAGTAAACCGCGTTTCATTAATATGAAGGAGCTGCCCCATATCAGTGCAAGTAGCACAAGAAAAATCCATTTTAATACTCCCGGTTTCATTTTTTTATTGTTCCAAATTTGCTGTGATGGTTATATATATAATTTTTTTGCAGCCTACTTTCTGTTTTTCTTCACCGGCTTTTTTTCATGAAACGCACCCTGGAAATTGGGATTTTCTTTCCGCTTCTGACTATCCAGTTCTCTCAACATTAATTGTCTTTCATCAAATTCTGTTTCTGCAATTTCCACTGCGGAAGGCATTTTTGTTTCGCTGATTTTCTGCTTTATTAATTTTTCAATTTTAGCCAAATGATATTCGTCAGCCAGATTTACAAAAGTAATTGCATCACCGGTTTTAAAGGCTCGTCCTGTTCTTCCAATACGGTGAATATAATCTTCATAAACTATAGGCACATCAAAATTAATTACATGGCTTACATCAATTACATCTAATCCTCTTGCAGCAACATCTGTTGTAATCAGAAGTCTGATGTCATTCACTTTGAAATCATTCATGGCATTGATACGCGTTTGCTGTGTTTTATTGCCATGAATTACCCGCACTTGTTCTTCTCCGTATTTTCTTACAATATATTTTCCCAGGTTGGATGCTGTTGCTTTGGAACGACAAAAGATGATCACTTTTGAAAATTTATCATCCGACAATAAATGTTCCAGGAGGTTAATCTTGGTTTTTAAATTAGGTACTTTGATATACGTCTGACTTACGGTTCCGGCTGTTTTCTGCTCTGGTTCAATATCAATCACCACCGGAAATTTCAGAAAATCATCTGCTATTTTTTTTACCAGGTCACTCATGGTTGCAGAAAATAAAAGATTCTGTCGCTTACGGGGTAACACTTCCAGGATGCGGTGAAACTGACTGATGAAGCTAATATCCATCAATCGTTCTGCTTCATCCAGTACCAGATGTTTTATTTTACTAACGGCGATATTTCCATCTAAATACAAATCTAAAAATCGTCCAGGTGAAGCGATAACTACGTCAACACCCTTTTCCAGTTCTGCAATCTGATTTTTGGCTCCGGCGCCACCAAACAGAACAGCTTTTCGCAAATCGGTATATTTTGTTAATGCATCAAATGCATCTCCAATTTGCATTGCCAACTCACGGGTG
>JANOBN010000015.1:0-2419 GCA_031411675.1 Bacteroidota bacterium
ACCACAATGTAACCTACAGTAAAGAAGCCATAGAAGCTTGTGTAAAATTAAGCGACCGCTATATGACAGATCGTTTATTGCCAGACAAAGCAATAGATGTATTAGATGAAGTAGGTGCAAGAAAGCATATAAAAAATATAAACGTACCAGAAGAAATTATAGAGCTAGAGAAAAAGATTGAAGACATAAAGCTCGAGAAAAACAAGGTGGTAAAAAGCCAAAAGTTTGAAGAAGCTGCATCATTAAGGGATACCGAAAAACGCTTGCAAGATGATTTGGAAAAAGCAAAAATAGATTGGGAAGAAGATAGCAAGAACAAACGTTTCCCTATTGAAGAAGAAGATATCGCAGAAGTAATACACATGATGACAGGCATACCTGTAAAACGCATGGTGCAAGCAGAAACCGATAAGCTTCGTAAAATGGGTGAAGAATTAAAAGGAGCTGTTGTTGGACAATCGGATGCAATAAGCAAAGTGGTAAAAGCCATACAGCGAAATAGGGTAGGGTTAAAAGATCCTAAAAAACCAATTGGTACTTTCATTTTTCTTGGCCCTACTGGTGTGGGAAAAACCGAGCTTGCCCGTACACTTGCCCGCCAAATGTTTGACAGTGAAGATGCACTCATACGCATAGACATGAGTGAGTACATGGAGAAATTTACCGTGAGCCGTTTAATAGGAGCGCCTCCAGGATATGTAGGATACGAAGAAGGTGGACAACTTACAGAACGTGTACGCCGCAAGCCTTACAGCGTAATTTTATTGGATGAAATAGAAAAAGCACACCCAGATATTTACAATATTTTATTGCAAGTATTGGATGATGGAATACTGACTGATGGGCTTGGAAGAAAAGTAGATTTTAAAAATACGATGATCATCATGACATCTAATATTGGTGCACGCCAGTTAAAAGATTTTGGTGAAGGCGTTGGTTTTGCTACTGCCAATCGTATGGAGCACAGCGATGAAAACAACAAAGCAGTAATAGAAAAAGCATTGAAACGTACATTTAGTCCGGAGTTTTTAAACAGGATAGATGATGTGGTTATATTTAATTCGCTTACCAAAGATGATATTTTTGAAATCATCGATATCTTAATGAAGGGTGTAATGAAGCGTTTGAACAACCTTGGTTTTTCTATGGAGCTATCACCAGAGGCAAAAGCATTTGTTGCTGATAAAGGCTACGATAGCCAGTTTGGTGCAAGACCATTGCACAGGGCCATTCAAAAATATTTAGAAGATCCGTTAGCAGAAGAGATTTTAAATATGAATATTAAAGCAGGCGATGTGTTGGTAGCTGAATTGGATGTAGAAAATCAAAAAATAATTTTTACAAACAAAGACAAAGAGGAGCCAAAAAAGAAGGAAAAGAAAACGGAGGTTTAAAAAATACACCTATTAAATAATGCAGGTGCCAACTTTTAGGAGTTGGCATTTTTGTTTTGTAAAATTATGATGGGTAGTATTATACCAGGGTGAAAATAAAATAAGTCTACAAAATTCGCTGTGTTCAATGTTATCGTTGTTTCGCCGTGTGAAATATTAAAGCACATTGGTAATAAAAGTTTTATTAGGAGCAGGAGCCCTAGGAACAATGATGGGCATTTGTTACGGGCTATACGCTACAATATTCTTTGTTCGTGCCTCACAATAAATATTTTCGCTTCTATCCCTGCTATTCTCGGCAGGAGAACTTTTATCAGCATTTATGTGCGGTATTTCATTATCTTCATTGTAGTTTTTTTGGGTGGGTAATTATTTTGGTGATTAAATTGTCATTAGCGTATTTAGGTTGGATGCGATGGGCGTTTATGAGGGAGTGGGGTTGACCAATGAAGGTAGAAGATTTTCGGGAACGGTTTACTGGGGCAAGAACCGAGATGATGGATGTTAGTGTTAATATTATTATTATGTTCTGATGCTTAGACTAATTTTGAGAATATTTTATCACACCTGTTTAATACTCTTCATTTTGAGTTGTAATCGCTCCTATGAAGCTGAAAACCCAAATATAGTATCAGCTAAATATTGTAGCTGTTTAGAAAATCAGCTAAAAAATGAAAAAGATTCTTCGGTAGATTTTACAGATTGTGAAAAAAAAGTATTTCCTAGTAGTAGGTTAATGCAAATTTATACGTCGTTTGATAATTATAATGATTTTAATGAATCAACAATTGATAGTGCTAAGGCATTTTCGTTGAAAGTTAGAAATTTAATTGATTCGCAATGTTATAATAAAAAGACTTTAAAGAATAAATTGAAAAGCCAATAGCGCAGGTATTACTTTTGCCTTCTAGAGTGCTCAAAGTAACAATAAATGAGTTGCTGCCTATTATGCATCGACGTCTTACGTGTGGATGCGATGGGCACTTGCGGGGAGGCGAGGTTACCAAGGAAGGCAAGGTTTTTTA
>JANOBN010000016.1:0-3678 GCA_031411675.1 Bacteroidota bacterium
GAACAGCCCGCTGCATGATGGCGCTGTGATTATTGAAGGCAGCAAGATAAAAGCCGCCCGTTGTGTGCTGCCCGTTACGGATAATACGGATTTACCTGCAAACTATGGCATGCGTCACCGTGCAGCATTAGGCATTATTGAACAAACAGATTCCATATCAATTATTGTATCAGAAGAGACCGGACAGATGTCGCTGGCTGCTGATGGAAAGATTTTTAACAACCTTACTCAGGAAGAACTGGAAAAAATGCTGGTGAAGGAAATGGAGTGATTTATTGCGCATTTAAAAGTATTATTTTATAAAAATAAAATACGATTCACTTACCAAGCTTTTTTGCGAATCATTTTTTTATCAATCTTATCAAATTCAAATTCTAAAAAGGCATTTATGGTCGCCGCAATCGCATTTTACCATAGGATATTCCTTTACTCTTGTCGCATTTACCATTAAAAAACTCTCGTCTTTATCATTACCATAATTAAATGTCCAGAGTGAAATCTGCTTACTTTCCTCAATAATTTTTATGGTGATTTGAATTATCGTTTTATCATAAGTTAGTACCTTCAATTTAAATTCATTACCGGAGATCTCCTGATAATTACGAAAGATAAATGCATCCGGTCCATCGCTTTTGTATCCAATTATTGTGGAATCAGTAAACAAGTACGCAAAATGGCTGATCCAGTCTGATGGGCAATAGACGTAATACTTATCTTTAAGAATATATAGAGGAACCCAATTAAGCAATAGTTTTTCATTCAGTTTAAAATGCGGAATACTGATGACAGTGTCCTTCAATAAATGAAAAAAAGCCGCATCATAATTAGCCTTTACCTCTGCACTTATTTCCTTTGGCACCAACCATTCATATTCCTTTCTTAAAGTATCATGAGTGATGTAAACACTTCCGAAATTATCTCTTTTCAGGTAGGTTACACCTTTCTCGTTTTGTGAAAATACAGTTATGGAATAAAACAAGCTCAATAACAGAAGAAAGGACTTCCATGAAAATAAATACATACTTCTATTATTTCTTAAGCTGATTCTCCCTGTTAAAACACTCCTGTGCTTTGGCCATATTGCCCATACTCTGGTAAGTAATGCCCAGATAATGCCAAGCCAAGGCATTGTTCTGATCGATTTCCACACAGCGATTAAAGGCAGGAATTGCCTGATCAAACTGCTTCATCATACCATAAACACTACCAAGATTTAAAAATGCATCACTGTAATATGGATTGATAGTAGTTGCTTTTAAAAATGCTTTTAAGGCTTCGGGAAAATTTTGGCTTTCAAATAAAATAGTGCCGATATTATTATGTACCGTTGCATCATTGGGATTCGCTTTTAAAGCTTGTTCATAGCTGCTTTTTGCTTTATCGAAGTTCTTCAGCTTCCAGTAAGCAACACCCATTTGATTCCAGGCATCCGTAAAACCGGGAAAAATAGCAACTGATTTCTCCAGTTCACTGATGCCTTTCTTCAAAATGCTATCCTTTTCTGCAGGCGTTTTACCGGCCAGCATTTCATCTTTAATAAGCAAATTACCGAGGTAATAATGGGTACGCGTACTTTTTGGAGATAATAAAACATCATTGGAATATAAGTTATAATTGTTCTTCCAAACAGGATTTCTGGCTATGGTCTTTATACTAAATAAAACAATTACAATGCTTAAAGGAATATATATACGTTTATTGGCAATAATATGATCTTTTGCATTTAATGCATCATCTGAAAGCCCTGCTTTAGAAATGAATCCTGCTATCATCACACAAAATCCCAGAGAAGGTCCGTACATAAGTCGTTCGCCCATGCTGGTTCCAATCATAATAATGATGTTTGAAGCAAGAGATGCACCAGCCAGAAATGCAAAAAATCCAAAAACCCAGACCGGTTTTTTAGATGCATTTCTAAAAGCTAAAATTGTTACTGCCAGCAATGTTACTATCGTAAGTAAGAATTGCCAGTCACCCGGTCCTACTACGGGCAGCTGACTAATTGAATAATCAAATACCAGAGGATGAGGGAAAATCAGTTTCTGTATATATAATCCGAAAATAGCTACAGCAGTTGCAAAACGGTGTGCTGCATCCGGTGCACTCATAATCAGATTATCTGCTGCAGATGGTTGCATCGACACTACTCCGCCAACTATTGAGCTTCGTATTATCATGAAAACAACAAAAGCTCCAAATGCAGCACCTCCTGCTTTGAAGAATAATCTCCAGTCTGCTTTTACAAAGAAGTACCATGCAGCTACAAATACTGCCAGAAATGTAACAGATGATTCTTTGGAAAGCATTGCCAGAAAGAAAGAGAGGAAAGTCAACAGTAATTGGGATGCTGACCTTGTTTTACTGTAATTATAAATGAAGTTAAGCGTAAGTAAATTAAACAGCAATGCAAGAATTTCGTCCAGACTTTTAATATTGGCCACCACTTCTGTATGAATAGGATGTGCGATAAAAAGAAGGGAAGCAATAAAAGCTAACGTCACAGACTGAAAATATTTGCGCAACACAATCATCAGCAAAAAACCTGTTAAAGCATATAGCAAAACATTAGTCAAATGACCAAGAAAGGGATTATTCGGAGAAAGCTGCCATTGAATAGCAAAAATAACCTTGCTTAATGGCCGGTATAAATCATCATCTGACATTACATAGCCGAAACGATAACTGGTTTTCAGAATTTCACCAATGCCTGCAAAACCTTTCTGTGTACTTTTATTTTCTAAAATGAGTGAATAGTCATCCAGCGCATACTGATGACCCAGAGTATTTATGTAAAGAGTAAGTGCAACAACAGCGACAATAAGAGCAAGAAATAATACCAGTTTATCCTGTTGTTGATTCTTAACAGTAGCTTCTTTCTGAACCTTTTTCTCTCTGATAAGTTCCTGTTGTTTTTCCTTAACAGGTGTTCTGGCAGGCCGTTTCATTATTTTTTAGCGAGGCTATCCTGTTGTTTTAATTTTTCTTCAAATTCACGCACCAATTGTTCATCTGATTTACCCAGATTCTGAATGGTAATACGTACATCTTTTGCCAGTTCATGATTAGGATATTTCTGAAGAAAAGATTCGTAATATTCCTTCGCTTTCACTTTATCATTCAGTTCTGTTTCATTTATAAAGCCTTGCAGAAACAATGCAACAGCAGCTTTTGCATTGGCAGGATAACGTTGTACACGTCCAAACAATTCCAGTGCCTGTTGTGGTTGACGAATACGAAAAGCCATATCACCGGCTTTAAACAAATAGGTGCCTGATGAACTATCATCCTGAAATTTATCAGCAAACTCAATATATAAACCAATCAAATTGTTTGCTTTATCACGATTAGGAGACATGGAAGAATCTGCCATTAAAGCCTTCTCTGCTTCTTCAATTTTATGCCGGTATTTCACCTGAGGTTGTGTGCAGGAAGCAAAGGCAATTAGTGTTGTTAGGAGTAGGATGTATTTCATATTTTTAGTATCAAGTATCTAGTATCTAGTATCTAGACTTTTTATTGGTTTAGGAGGATGATATCGTTTCTATTAATTGTTGTTGTTATCCGTAAATATATTAAGCGTTTAATTTAACACTTTTTATTAGCTAATTAGCAAATTAGCAGATTAGCTAATTATTGATGTATCAATTTATTTTTCAGGTTGTTATTTTTGATTTAGTA
>JANOBN010000017.1:0-1584 GCA_031411675.1 Bacteroidota bacterium
GAAAAACTTAAAAAATACCTTTATGAGCAACAAAGTTATTCATTTTGAAATCCCTTCGGATAACCCTGAAAAATCAATGGAGTTTTTTAATGAAGTTTTTAATTGGAAATTTCAGCAATTTGGAAACGAAGAATACTGGAGTGTTATTACGGGAGATGAAAAAGATGCGGGAATAAACAGAGGGCTCATGAAAAAACGCGATCCTAAACAACCTGTTGTGAATTCCATTGAAGTTGCAAGCGTTGATGAATATATCAACAAAATAGAAAAAGCAGGAGGCAAAATTGTAATGCCGAAGATGGCTGTTCCATCAGTAGGCTGGCTGGCATATTTTAAGGACACTGATGACAATATTCATGGAATATTTCAAAATGATTCAACTGCTAACATGTAAATACTGCAGCAATGAAAATAATAAACTCCAATGTTACCATTAATGTTAAGGATCTTGATAGATCCATTTCATTTTATCAGTCTTTGGGTATGACACTAAAAAATCGTTGGGGTGATCATTATGCACAAATGACGATCCCTGGTCTTGAAATCGGACTGCACCCGACACAGGACATTAATTTAAAAGAAGGCTCCGGAAATATTTCCATTGGTTTTACAACTGATGATTTTGAAGAAGCCAAATCTTTATTGCACACTTTATTTATACTGGTTACTGAAAAAAGTGAAGATGGCGGACAATTTCTACATTTTAAAGACCCCGACGGCACAGCAATCTATTTCATTAAACCCAAATGGTGACAAATAAGCTTTGCCGGATAGAATTAGAATTTATAAAAAACAATGATTTTTCCCTTGTTGCTGTGAAGTCTGTTATTCGGGCCTTATTGCAAACATTCATTTTTATTATCTAAATTTCTTCCTGCCATTTCTTGAATTATTTTAACCATCGTATCCATTTGTATACAATAATTAAATTAATTTCGGCGAAACAATTTTTACCAGCTATAAACTACTGATGGTTCCTTCGTTTATCAAGCCGAGAAAGAGACAAATATCTTTTTACAATTAAAATTTCTTATGAGCCTTAAAATAAACAACAGCGCCTTTAATTATGATCTTCTTGGCCATAAATATTCCGGTTACAGGCAAACCGATCCAAGAATAGCAGAATATGTTTACAAAGCACTTGGAGATGCTCAAACTATATTAAATGTTGGTGCCGGTACAGGCTCCTATGAGCCAACTGATAAATATATTGTAGCAGTGGAGCCTTCCCTGGTTATGCGTTGTCAACGAATGAATAACGGCAGGGTTCCGGCTATAAATGCCACTGCCGAACATTTACCGTTTGACGACCAGTCGTTTGATGCAGCTATGGCAATGCTAACAGTACATCACTGGCCGAATATGGATATAGGACTTAAGGAGTTACGAAGAGTTACTAAAGGAGCAATAGTAATAATGACATTTGATCCTGACGAATTAGATAATCTCTGGAACGCCAATTATTTTCGGGAACTGATTGAGGTAGAAAAAGCACGCTATCCAAAAATAGATTTTATCAAAAATTCCCTGGGAGGAGAATGTGAAATTATTCCTGTCCCTATTCCATTTGATTGTATTGATGGG
>JANOBN010000018.1:0-4957 GCA_031411675.1 Bacteroidota bacterium
AGCATCTACAGCAGATGGTGCCACATTATCAATAAAACCCATCAATCGTCCGCTACCCATATCTTTTTTTGCAGAGAGGCAGAATACCGGAAACACCTGGTGCTTCATCATCCCAATCTTTAACCCTTCCCGGAGTTCATCCTCATCGAGGTTTCCCTTTTCAAAATACAACTCCATTAACTTCTCATCATTCTCGGCGGCCTTTTCCACCAATTCATTATGCAATTGCTTTGCGCGTTCCATTTCGCTATCCGGTATAGGTAATTTTTGTGGTTTGCCTCCTGTAGCCGGAAATTTATACATCGTCATTTTTAAAAGATCAATAATGGAGTCGAATGACCTTCCGGTATTTACAGGATACTGCATCAGCGTTACTGCATTGCCAAAAAAGCGTTTTGCCTGTTCCAATGTTTCGGTGAAGTTGGCCAGTTCATGATCCAAATGGTTTATCACAAGCAGGGTAGGTTTATTGTACTTATCCACATAACTCCATAGAAGTTCAGTTCCCACTTCCACCCCATGCTGTGCATTTAACATGATCAGTGCAGTATCACAAACCCTGATGGAGGATATTACCTCACCAATAAAATCATCAAGACCGGGTGTATCAATAATATTAATTTTATAATCGCGCCACTCTGTGTGTAAAGCTGTGGCATAAACAGAGCCCAATCTTTCCTGCTCAATTTCATGATAATCGGAAACGGTGTTTTTATCTTCTACAGAACCACGCCGGTTAATTAATCCGGCTTCAAACATCATAGTCTCGGCAAGGGTGGTCTTGCCGCTTTTCGCAGCGCCAATCAGGGCTACGTTCTTAATGTGCTTCTCATCGTAAGTTTGCATATGATAGAGATTTAAGTTTTAAATAAAATCAAGAACTTAACCGGAGAAAAACCGGCGTCATTAATTGAATAAAATTAGGCAAAAAATCTGAAAAACAAGCAAAGCTGAGAAATTCAGGGGTCATGTTGTGCATCACCAGCCGGATATGTGGACCGTCATAAAGAGATTAGCAACATATACCCGGTTATTCAACTACCATTTTATACCAAATGGTATAATACCGGATGGTATAAATTCTTATTTCTTATTTGGAAACAACAGGAAATACCGGAATATTAAAATACAATCTGTAAAACCATCTTTCAAATGCAGGATCCACAAAGCTGAACTTACCTTCTGCCTCCTGTATCACATCATTCTTAATTAACAGTTCTTTATGCTTACTTACATTTCTGGGTGAACCCAATTGGTATTGATTCATCACTGCTGCACTGGTGAATCTGGTTTCTCCCGCTGCAACTGCTTTTAAAAAATTAAGTTGGGTGGTGCTTAGCATTTCTACTTCTTTCTGATAGAGTGGTGTATTTGCCTGCATCAATTCATTAATAGATGCTTCAATATCCCTTAACAGAACTTTTTTCCCGGAGTGATTCCAGGTGTAATGTGCCAATTGCTGAACATACCAGGAATGACATTTCATTAATTGTGCAATTAAAGCAGCATCGGCAATTCCAATAGTTTTTCCTGATGCTGCAAAATTACGAATGATAAATGCCGTCCATTTCTCTTCTGCAATTTTTGGTAATACCATCATATCACCAAAACGATAGAATGGTTTAGCCGGATTATTAAAAATCTCTGTCATCATATGGCGTTTGCTACCATATAAGCAGTAGGTTACTAATTTCTGCCTTTGCCAGATGGCGCGCATCTTTTTTTCAAATTCATTATACCCCTTAAAGCCTGCCAGATTCTGGAATTCATCCAGGCAAATAATGAAACGCACACCATTCTTCTTTGCAATTACTTCAGGAAGATTTAATACCTCATCACTATTCTTACGCAACTCTTTCCAATCAAAATTTAAAGAGAAATCAGTGTTAGGGTCTATTCCGAAACTTAATTTTGGTATGAGCTTTTTAAAAAAATCCTTACCACTATTCATCCATTCCTGCCATCGTGTAGAAGATGCCTTCACTACTTCTCTTGCAAACATCTCCAGAAATTCCTCCTGATTTCCTGCAGAAAACAGGTCAATTACTACTGTTTTATATTTTTTATCCTTCTTTCTGATTTCAGCAATTACTTTTTCTACCAGCGATGACTTGCCCCACCTGCGGGGTGATATTAACGTAGTATTTACGCCCTGCAGGAGGTTGGCCCGGAGTTTTTTAATCTGCTCCTCCCGATTGGCAAACGCTGTTGAACTAACGGTGGTTCCATAAACAAATGGCGACTCTTTCATAGCATGTAATTTTTATACCTAATGGTATTATACCAAATGGTATAAAAGCAAAAATAGAAAAAAATCAACACATTGCTTATTTAATGAGGCACCGTAATAGTCAGGCTCGTTCCCTTGCCCGGGGCAGTATCAATCAGCAGCTTGCCACCTACCCTTACAATCCTTTCTTCCATACCAATCAATCCAAGCGTTTTCTTAATACTCACAGTACCTGAATCAAATCCGCAGCCATTATCAGAAACGGATAAGGTGTAGAAGTTGCCGGTATTTTCGAAATAACCCTTCACCCTGGTTGCTTTCGAATGTTTCGCCACATTCGTTAATGACTCCTGAAAAACCCTGAAAAATACAATAGCAATACAATCCGGTATTTTAACATCATTTTCAAGTGCTACAAAATCAGTAATGATACCTGTTCGTTTTTCGAAATCGCTACCTTGCCATTTTAAGGCAGCAATTAATCCAAGATCATCCAGCATACCGGGACGCAATTCCGTTGCTATTCTTCTTATCATCATAGAAGTATCATCTAACAAATCAAAAATGGTATCAATTCGCTGCCGGGCATCATCTGTTAATCTGCTTTTTTCCTTGGCAATAATGGCAAAATCCATTTTTAGCACTACGAGCCTTTGTCCAAGCTCATCATGAATTTCCCGGGCCATTTTTATCTTTTCCTCTTCCTGAACCTTTTCAATATGAGTGGCAAGGCTACGTATCTGCTCATACGATGTTTTTAATTTTTTTTCCGTATCTTTTAACTCACTAACATCTAATCCGGTTCCGATAAGTGCAATTTCACCTTCATATTGAATTCGCTGTGCATAGAAATAGTAGGGCACTTTTCTTTTGTCCTTTTTTATGGTTATTACCTCCGCCTTTGCAGAACCTTTCTCAAACACTTCTTTAATCTTATTCGCTACAAAATCTCCATCCTTTTTACTGTAAAAATCATATGGGTTCATTTTAGCAATTTCATCAGCAGTATAACCGGATCTGATTTCAAATTCCCTATTCCATCGAAGAAATGCACCGTTACTGCCTAGTATATATATTGCCGCGGGAACACTATTGATAATAGAATCAGAAAGAACCTTTTCATTAATTATTTGTTTTAAATACAACTTACGTGATAAAAAGGAACTTAGCATCTCTGCAATAATTTCCAGCAATTTAACTTCCTCTGACAGAAAATAATGATCCCCGGTCAAAGGCACCGGCTCTGTATAAGCCACATCGATAACAACAGTACAGTTTACATTTTTATTCTTCCCGGTTACATTAGTAACACAGAATAAATTTTTATTAAATTCCTCGGAACCAACTATGATATTATTATGCTTAATTCTGCATAAAGCCCTATCAGGGAACTGAAAACCTTCCGGAATAATTTCTACAAGATTCTTAAGAATTAAATTCAATTCTTTTTCTTCACTGTTGAGAATCTGTCCTACCCGATACAATAGCGCTAATTCATTAAATCGCTGATTGAGTAATTTAACTGCATTTATCTTTTCAATTTCATGATTCTTCCTTGTGGTTATATCAATGAAACTTCCAATCATTGCAAACTGCCCCTGAAAAATAGTACGGCTGCAGCTCAGATCAATCCAGATAATGTTGCCTTTACTATGCATTGCCCGGATTTCACATTTCTCCATTCTTCCATCCTCTTCATGTCTGGATTGTAAATAACTTTCTACAATATTCACATCTTCCGGATAAACTATTGTGTTGAACCCACGCATAGCCAATATCTCTGTTGTTCTATAACCCAGAATATCAGCTAAAGCCTGATTCACAAACGAAAATTTGCCTTTTTTAATGATAAAAATCCCCGAGGTGAAATTCCCGACCATCGTGTGAAACTTCATCTCCGCTTCTATTCTTTCCGTGATAATCTCAGTGTAAATCAGAATGCCACCAATTTTATCAATGGATTTATACCAGGGATACATATTCCATTTAACCCAACAAATGGTGTCATCACTTCTGATAAAAACATCTTCCTCTTGTTCAGAATCCTTACCATCGAGACAATTGCGAACTATCATGTCCCAATCCGGACGGATTTTTTCTGTTGTCTGCCAATAATTTCTTCCAATAATAGTCTTGCCTGTTAAGTTATAATCCTCATACCAGCGCTTGCTTGCCGAAAGATAATTCATATCATTATCAAAAATGGCTACTGCAACCGGAGCCTTTTGTACAAACCGTATTAACTGAATCTCCACTTCGCTTTTTGAAATACCGGTTTTAATAATTTGTTCTTGTTTACAGAAATAGCAAATAAATATTAATGGCAATCCTGAATCGTTGTTCTGAACCGAAATATTCAATTTAACATATACAACACTGCCGGAGCTTGATACTAGACCGGCTTCGAATGAAAATTCGTTCGACTTCCGGGATGCTGTATTAGTTAAAAAAATCCGAAGATTATCGTTAGTCTGTAATAATAGCAAATCATGTAAAGAAACATTAACCAGGTCTGCTTCACTTCTTCCGGTTAACTCACATAATTTATTATTCACTTTTAACCAATTCCCCTTAGCGTCACATAACCCTATACCAATCGGAGAATGAACAAAAGCATCTTTAAAGTAATCTTCTAATTGCGCAATCTTTAATTTCATAAAAATAAAATTAATAAAGGATTAAAAATAAAATCAATTAACTAATTCTACTTAATGAATTAATTTTCAT
>JANOBN010000019.1:0-4255 GCA_031411675.1 Bacteroidota bacterium
TTTGAGCAATAAACCGAAGAAGTACCGATCCGTTTTGACGTTTAAATTTGGAGGACCAGATGGTGTCGCCATTTTCATCTAGTTTAAGTAATAATGCAGACGTGGGATCGGATAAGCCATTGTAATCACTCCCATCTATCAATATATTGCCATCGTTTAATTCATGGATATTATAGCCTGAACTATAACTGGTATCGCCATATATTTTAGACCAAATGACAGTAAAGCTACTATCCATTTTTATCAATAAAGTCTTTGATTTGCCAGAAACACCAAAATCTGTAGCCCCAGTAATATAGTAATTTGAGTTAGAATGTTTAATAAACGAATAAGCATTTTCGGAAGTATTGCCAATACTTGATGACAGTGCGAAATATTGTTGTGCGAAGGAAGTATTGTTTTGCATTAATAACATTGAACAAACCATCAAGATTTTTGTTAGCCCGAAGAACTTAATATAAATAGTCTTTAACATTAATTTATGTCAGATTTTTATGTTTGAATTCATCAATTTTTTGCAAACGGCAATCATTTGCTCAAGCTAAAGGCGAAAAGTGCCCTGGCGGAAAAGTTAGTGCTGGATGTTTTCCAACTCCCTAACCCTCTCTTCCAACTGAATAATATATAAATACAACTCTTCCATTTTTTGTAATTGCAGTTGTTGCATTTTGCCTAAATCAAAACCATTTGCTGTTTCTACTTCAGATGCAGAAGGCATTCCGGGAAGATGTTTATGTTCTTTAAAATAAGAGGAGAGTTCTTGCAAAGTGGTGAGTTGATAATCATCTTCAAAAACAAAATCAGGCCAGGCGCCTGTTGCCCGTACCCGAACTTCACGAACACCAATTGGTCCATCAGCAACAAGTTTGTAGCCTGCTTGTGGGTTGGTTCCAATGCCAACATCTCCATCAAAAAAAGTAGCCTCTTTTACTGCTAACCTCATACCTGTCGGAATAGTGTAGGTTCCAATTCCCACTTGAATTGGTAGGCAAGTAAAAATGGTATTACTATTGGTGTTATTCCACATCGTAGGTTGATTTCCAGTACAGGGGGCAGCAGTGAATCCGCTTTGTAGTGTGCCATTATTATCAACGTATAGCATTCCCGGAGTGCCGGTCATACCGGAGAATTTTATTGGTCCGCTGCTTAAGAGTTTTAATCGCTCTACTCCATTTGTCCTTAACACCAAATCTTTATTATCACTCGTCCCTAAAAAATGTGTTGCCGGATTGCTTCCTGTATTTCCACCCATCATCCAGTCATCACGCTCCGGAGCTGTTAAAGTAATGCTGCTTACTACAGAACATCCGTTCGCATCGGAAACAATTAACTCATATTCTCCAGCACCAATGCCATTGCGGTCCTGAGTGATGGCACCATCGGTCCATTGAAAGCTGTGGGGAGCAATGCCTTGTTCCACTGTTGTAGTTATTAAACCATCGGTACAAAAACGGCAGCTTACATTTTTGCCATTTGGATATTCATATTTTGCCAGTCCTACATAACTAAATCCTTCCGGCTCTTTTAACGTTATTTCCGCTTCATCTGATCTCAGAGTTGCATCTGTAACAACTATCTTATAGTATCCTGATGCTAATCCTGTAATATCTTGTGTGGTTGCTTCATTGGTCCAGTGATAAACATAAGGAGGAGTACCTCCGGAAACTGTTAGATCAATGCTTCCATCATGTTTACCAAAACAACTTATCTCATAGTTGTTATAGTTAGAAGTGGTCAATTGTAAGGTCATTTGACCGTATGTTTTTTGCAGGGAACTAAAACTGATTATTAATAGCAAAAGTGCAGCAGAGAAGAGGCAATGTGCAGGGGGGGGGATTTTCTCATTGGGTTGTAGGTTTTAAGAGGTGAAGAAAAGGAAGAATTAAATCAAATGTAGTTCATTTATCAAATGAATTTACATTGTGGTTAAAATATTACAAAAAGGAGGAGGCGGAATAGTTTGGCAAGAAGTCGTTGTAGAAATCAAAAACAGGTTTTACGCAGTTACAACTACGGCACCACCCACCCCAGCCCTTCCGCAGGAAGCTTGTCACAGCGAGCTTCAGAAAGTTTTGTTAGCACAGTTGTAATTTCAAGGAACACAAGGAAATTTTACGGTGTTAAATCAGCACCTTTGGTTTTACAAAATTACCATAAGCTATATGACAAGTTTCCTTCAGAAGCAAACAATATCAGCCTTCCTTAAGTATCTTCTTTTCCACCATATAAAAGGCAATCAGACTTATTCCGCCACATAAGAAGATCATTGAAAAATAACCAACTTCAGTAGGCAATAAGGTGGTTTTATCCAGTATGCTTCCCAGTAAAATACCAATGGCAATACCTACGAACAGCATACCGAATTTAAGAGTAGGAGACCCTCCTTTTCTAATCGGATTAAACAGGGAGGCATCTGCTCCTTTTTCTATCAGTGCCAGTCTTTCTTTATGCCGGGTAGTGAGAAATACATATACCACAGCAAATATTGCGGCAAACATGGCTATCGGTACAAGGGCTTCATTCATAATTTTATTTTTTAAGTTTTTTAAATGTTATATTTGGTTTCAAAAGCTATGACACCGGTTAATCAGCCCATGTTACAGATATTTTGATATTTTTTCAAATACTCTGTAACACCAGCCTTATAAAGTGTGTCATAGTTCACAGATGAAGTACCTTGACGACCATGTTTACATTGAAAAAGTGCTGGCCGGAAATGTGCAGGCATATGCTTTGCTGGTTAATAAGCATAAGAGCCTGGCATTTACAGTGGCCTTGCGCATGGTCCGTAACAGAGAAGATGCAGAAGAAATTACTCAGGATGCCTTTCTGAAGGCTTATCATGCATTAGGTGAATTTAAAGGAGATGCAAAATTTTCTACCTGGCTTTATCGTATTGTGTACAATAGCGCAGTGAATAAGATGCGTAAGAATGTACTTATTACAGAATCCTATAATGATCATACTGATGATGATGTGAATTTTGGGAATCAGGAAGAGGAATTGAAAAACTTTCATGCAAAAGAAAGAAAGTTATATATAAAGGAAGCTATTGATAAGCTGGAAGAAGAAGAGGCTATAATAATTACGCTCTTTTATATGGAAGAAATGCCTACAGCAGCTATAAGTGAAATTACGGGTTTAACGAATGCCAATGTCAGAGTAAAGTTACACCGCGCCCGCAAGAAGCTGCAGGTTTTTTTGCAGCAAAGGTTGAACAGTGAGTTAAAGGAAATTATGTAGTTTTGTTAATACTAAAGAAGATGAAAAGCAATCCATCAAACGAAGAAGATGCAGTAAAAAGAATGCTGAAGGAAGCAGGTTTAGAATCACCTTCACGTGATTTTACTTCCAATCTTATGCAGATGCTGGCACCGGAAGCTAAACCAAAATTTATTGGTCAGCCGGTATTTAATAAAAATCAGGTGTACTTTTTTACGTCACTTTTCGGCAGCTTTTTTCTTTATGCATTGTTTTCAGGAAGTACCTATGCAATCGGGCCAAAGCTGGATTTATCAAAAGTTGGTGAATTAACATCATCAATTCAACACTTGCTGTCTTCTCCATTACTACTTGCTGTATTAATTTCAGGATGCAGTTTATATATATTGGATAAGTGGATGAACCGGGCAGTACATCAGGCATAAAAAGGGAAGCGTTTAGTTTTTTTTGAGACGCTACTGTACTGGAAAAACAAGATTTTTTTTAATGGGACAATAATGGTATATTTGATCTCCAAAATCCCGAAAATGAAAAAAATACTACTTCTTGTTGCTATTCTTATTTTAAGTTTAAACAATAACAAAGTCACCGCTCAAATATTACCGGGCGACTTAATCATCACTGAATTTATGGCTAATCCTGCTGCTGTTACAGATGCAAACGGTGAATGGATTGAAATTTATAACACATCTAACAGTAGTATAGATGTCAATGGATATTATTTGCTGGATGGAGGATCGGATACTTCGCAGATTGTTTCTGCAACATCTCTCATTATTCCTTCCGGCGGGTATTTCGTATTCGGACGAAACTCTGATATAAGTATGAATGGCGGAGTGAGTGTGAATTATGTAATGACAGGATTTAGCGTGAACAATACAAGCAGCTCAATAATCCTTACTGATTCTTTGTTCAATGTGATTGATGAAACTTCATATACTGCTACTGTATCCGGCAAAAGCACCAGTCTTGATCCTTTTTATTATGATGCTGTTGGCAATGACAATCCATTAAACTGGTGTGATGCAACTAC
>JANOBN010000020.1:0-6094 GCA_031411675.1 Bacteroidota bacterium
AAATTGCTGCAGAAGCAACGGTATATAAAGGCTTAAACGTTAGTGCAGTTGCCTCTCTAGGGAATTACTATTATACTTCAAGACAACTTGCCACTACCACACGTGATAACATTTCAACTGTGGAAGCAAGAAATGAAGTTATATATAGTGAAAACTATAAAGCCGGTGCCGGTCCTCAATCTGCTTATACAATGGGGGCGTTTTACAGAGGTAAAAAATTCTGGACTGCTGGTTTTAATGTAAATTACTTTGACAAAATGTATGTACGCTTTAATCCGGTGAGAAGAACCCTTGCTGCCGTAGAATCGCTGGAAGACGGTGCACAGCGTAATGCGCTGTTAGATCAGGAGCAATTGGATTCACAAGTTACCCTTGATATTAATGCATCAAAATCCTTTAAACTGCATTCAAAATTTCAAAAACCATATCGAAACGCCTATATTATTATTAACGCAGGAGTGAATAATATTTTGAATAATCAGGATTTTATTCAATCAGGAAATGAGCAACTTCGTGTTGATTTTAACACCAAACAGGCAAGCAAGTTTGCTACGAGGTACACTTATGCATTTGGCATCAATTACTTTATCAGTGTAATATTAAGAATGAATTAAGTGAATTACCCCGACGCAAGCAACAGGGCATCACAACTAATGTTAAATAATTATATACATAAATCGCCTCAAGAGACGGTGAATTCACTCCAAAAGAATTAAAAAAAGAATCTAAACAGAATCATGAATACATTCAAAAAATTTATTGCATTTTCATTTCCAATGATGATTATGCTATTTGTAACTTCCTGTGTTGATAAGGAATTTGATGAGCCGCCAATTGATGGTGAAGATCCGGTGTTAACAACAACACATACTATTGATCAGATAAAAGGCTTCTTTGTTGCCGGCGCTGCAACGGCATTGCCCGAAACAGCCATTATCTCCGGTATTGTTATCTCTGATGATGTTCAGGGTAACTTTTACAAAGACCTCGTAATATCTGATAGTACAGGTGGTATATTAATACGTATCGACATTTCTCCGCTAAGTCCGCTTTACGGAAAAGGCAGAAGAGTATTTGTTAAGTGCGGTGGTTTGTATGTTAGCGATTATGGCGGGATGATACAAATCGGAGTTAAAAACGGCACCGGTGTTGGAAGAATTCCTTCTACACTAGTTGACGGTTTTATCTTGCGCGGTAAATGGAACCAAACTTTCCCAGTAAAAGATATTAGCAACATCACAAGCCTGGATCCGAATAATCGTACCAATCAGAATATTGCTGTACGGTTCAGATATGCCCGTTTTGTAGAATCATGTAATACCTGGGCTGATGTAGCTTCCGGTGCTTCCGGAAACAGAACATTAAAAGATTCAACCGGTAATTCCATCACGGTAAGAACCAGTAATTTTTCCACGTTTGCCTCAGCAACAATACCATCTGATACTGGTATTGTAGAAGGTGTTTTACAAGTGTATAACGGGGCATTCCAGTTTATTCTACGTGATCTGAATGATTTAATTGATTTCACTCCTGCTGCATGTGCCTCGGTTCATTCTATTCAGGAGTTGCGTGCCATTTATGGCGGATCAACTCGAACAATACCGAATAATTCTGATATAGAAGGTGTAGTGATCTCTGATAAAGTATCCGGAAATATTACTGCTAATAACTTAGTAATTCAGGAAGGAAATTATGGTATTGTGGTTCGGTTTACAACACCAAATACTTTCAGTACAGGTGATAAAATAAGAATTAATATTTCTAATCAGGAGCTTTCAGAGTACAATGGTTTGCTACAAGTGAACAACGTTGATATAACTTTAGCCACCCTAACCGGAACAGGTACCGTTACTCCGCGTAATGCTACAACTGCCGATGTAAATGCAAATGGCGAAGCATGGGAATCAACACTGGTGAAAATTTCAGGCGTTACATTAAGTGGCGGAACAGCAGGAGCTTATGCCGGAACGGTTACCCTCACTGATGCTGCTGGTACATTACCGATGTTTACCAGAACGGCTGCTTTATTCGCAGGAACTGTATTTCCTATCACTACTGTTGCTGTAACAGGTATCGTTAGTGATTTTAACGGCCGCCAGATTAACATCAGGGATACAAACGATGTACAGTAATAAATAACAAGTTCACCGAAAAGGCTTTGGGATAACTCAAAGCCTTTTTTTTATTTTTGACAAATGATAAAATATGTGCTTCTTATCTCCTTGCTTATGAGTTCCTTGTTCACCGAGGCAATTTCTATTTCTGAAGCCAGACGAAAGCCGGTTGGAACAATAGTAAATATAACAGGTACGGTATTAAACGGAATCGAATTCACCGACCAGCGTTTTATTGATGATGGCACTGACGCCATTTGCATTTTCAGTCCGCAACTAACTGCTGTAGCAACAGGTGATGTAATTACTGTTCAGGGAAGCATTGATAATTATCACAGCCTCATTGAAGTGATTAATCTTACCCTTTTAACAATTAATTCATCAGGAGTTGCCATGCCGCAAAAACCGGTTCTATTTCCTTATCAGTTAAAAGAAAGCTATGAAGGAAGACTGGTGGAAGTCCGTAACGTATATATAACGGGAGCCTCCGGTTTTTTTACAGCAAATACCGGCTATGTTATTACGGATGGCAGAAGTTCTTCTGAATTATATATAAAAAGCGGCACCTCACTAGTCGGACAATCGGTGCCAAAAGGAGTATTTAATGTTTCCGGAATAGGTGCACAGTATGATAATACTTATGAAATACTGCCAAGAACTATTGCGGATATCGTTACTCCGGCTATATATATAAACAGTAATCCAAAAATAAGTAATATCATCTCGGCCGGTTTTCAGATAAGTTGGGGAACGAATATTACCGGATCTGCCTTTCTGAATTATGGCCATACCTCCGCCTTGGAACTGGGTACACTTGCGGGAAATAATTCTGTTACACCTTCTGTAAATATAACCGGAGCATTTCCTTCAGAGATATTTTACTTTCAGGCAATGAGTATTTCAGGAACTGATACTGCTTTAAGTCCTGTTATGATGGGTATAACTTCCTCTGCAGTGCCGGGTAATGTTTCCGTTTATTTTAACAGAAGTATTAATGCAACTGTTGCCAGTCCATCCGGAAATATTGCACATTACACCCCTAACGCATTTGATGATACAATTGCGTCTATTATTAATAGTGCACAACAAACCATTGATATATCCATTTATAGTTTCACCAGTTCCGGAACTACGAACATTGTTTCTGCAATTAACAATGCCTATGCAGCAGGCAAACAAGTACGGGTTATTTACGACGGGAACTATACTCTTGCAGGAATTCAATTGCTTAACAGTAATATCCCCAAGCTGGCCTCCCCACCTGCCGACCTTTACTATAATATTGATCATAATAAATTTGTAATTGTTGACGCAGCAATTGCTTCTTCAGCAAAACTAATTACAGGAAGTACAAACTTTTCTAACGGACAACTTTATGAGGATGCAAATCACCTGGTGGTAATCCGTGATCAGTCAATGGCTAAAGTTTACACACTTGAATTTGAAGAAATATGGGGGAGCAGCGGTGCATTGTCAAATCCATTGAATACTCGTTTCGGGTATTATAAAAAAGATAATACACCGCATCAGATAATGGTGGGCAACACCTTAATTGAAAGCTATTTCAGTCCTTCCGATAATATCAGAACAATTATTGATGATAATATTAAAAGTGCAGATGCCAGTTTGTATTTTTCTTTGTTGTTATTTACAAAAACTGATTTTGCTGCTGACATTGTTCAAAGAATTGCGAACGGTGTTGCCTGTGCAGGAATTTTAAATGACACCTCCGGCACCAGTGCAAGTATTGTCTTTAACTCCATCTATAATCAGGTGGGTCCTTTAATTCAGATCTACACTCCTCAACTGGGTAATGAAATTCTGCATCATAAGTATATGATTGTTGACCAAAACACCACTCTTGATCCGTTAGTACTTACCGGATCGCATAACTGGTCGTACACAGCAGAAACCAGTAATGATGAGAACACTATTGTTATACATGATGCTTTAATTGCAAATCAGTTTTACCAGGAATTTTACAAACGGATGCAGGATAACGGAGTTGTTTTACAAACAGATGAATTAAAAAACAATTCAGCAGTAACCCTTTATCCCGTACCGGTAAATAATGTGCTGCATATTTTATTAAACAGCAAAATGTCAATTGCATTTCGCATAATTAATGCAGAAGGAATAACAGTTGCACTATCAACTCTTTCAAATGGAAACAACACTGTTTCTGTAAATGATTTTGCAGACGGATTATATATATTGATTTCAGCTGATGGAACAATAGCACGAAAATTTATTGTTCAGCATTAACAAATAAAAAGTCAAATCCTTACACCAATAACCAGGATATCATCTACCTGTTCTTCTTTCCCTCGCCATTCATTATGTAATTTATTCAAAGCAGCACATTGATCAGGCAGGCTCTTTTCACTGATGCTTTCCAATACTTCTTTAAATTTTTTTGTCATCAGCTTCTTGCCTGCATCTCCGCCAAACTGATCAGCGTAACCATCAGTTGTAAGATAAAGAAGATCTCCTTCATTCAACGAGACTGCATGAGTAGTAAAAGGATTCTTTTCCATTTGCAGTCCCCCTACCGGCATTTTATCTGTTTTATATTCTGTTAAAACGCTATTGCACACTACCCACAACGGACGATTGGCTCCGGCGAAATGCATTTCCTGCTTTCCCCTTTCAAAACGGCACAATAAAATATCCATGCCATCATGTGTTTCATTTTCCTGTTGTTTGAGTGCATTTATTACTGCGAGATTTAATGCATTCAATATCTCTCCGGGTTCTGTAACTTTTTTCTCGTTTACTGTCTGGCTCAATAAGGATACGCCCAGCATACTCATTAAAGCACCGGATACGCCATGTCCTGTACAATCTGCAACAACCAGATATATATATTGATCATTTGATTCAACCCAATAAAAATCACCGGCAACAATATCCTTTGGAAGAAAAAGCGTAAAACTCTGAGGAAATAATTCCTTCATTACTCTTTCAGGAGGGAGAATTGCAGCTTGCAATCGCTTTGCATAATGAATGGAATCCAGAATCTCTTTGTTTTTTGATTCTATGATTTCTTTCTGGAGTGTAATTTCTGCAGTGCGTTCTTTCACTTGTTTCTCCAGTAGTTCATTCTGATTTAATATCAATCGCTCTTTTTCCTGAAGATTCTCCAAAGCCTCTTGCTGTGCTGCAGCCTTTTCAAGAAGTGCCTGATCGAGATTATTGCGGGCTTCCAGACCTTTACGATAGACTTCCATTTCGCCAATTGCCTTCGTCAGCGTGGCTTCCAGATCACTAATGTCTATTGGTTTAGTAACAAAATCAAAAGCACCTCTGTTCATTGCGGTGCGGATATTCTTCAAATCACCATAAGCGGAAATAACTACTGCTTTAGGCAACAAGCCCTCTTGTTTTATGTTATTCAGTAAGGTAAGTCCATCCATAACCGGCATATTAATATCGGTAAAAAGCACTTCTATTTCAGTATCAGCTTTAAGCTTTTCAAGAGCAACGGCTCCATTCTCGGCAAAATCGAACAAAAACTCCCCGGACTTTATCCTGGAACGGAATATCTGCCGGATCAGATCCTTCAAATCGGGTTCGTCGTCAGCTACCAATATTTTACAAGCCATTATGTATCATTTGACCTTAGAAATGCGTTTTATGAAAATACTTTATTGCAGTGATCAAATATAGCAAAGAAGAAGATGAAGAACAGCAGAAAGGCAGTATTCAAAATCAATATTACATTTGCAAACCAGTAATCCACATGGAAAAACAAACAGACTTCTTTAACGCTTTGCCGGGAGAAACCACACTATTGTCCTATAAAGGCAGTGCGGAGGATGTTATTCCGGATAGTGTTTATACAGAATTGGAAACAAAACTGGACCATTCAGAAGACAGTAAAAGCCGTAAGAAGCGCTTTTTTTATGTGGCCGTAGAATGCCTTCAAAATATCATACGGCATCAGGAAGGCCAGGGTAACGGAAAATTAGATATGCATG
>JANOBN010000021.1:0-6653 GCA_031411675.1 Bacteroidota bacterium
CCCAGAGTTGGCTGAATACTTCCTTCATTTCACCGAAGAGAGTTTCTTCTCCGCTGGTGATCTCATCCGTTAAACGGCTTACTACCCAGAAATGCTTCAGGTGGATAATCAGGAAGATAAGTATGAGGGTACCCAGAAGACCCATAGAACGGCTGTACCATTTGCTGTTTGCTCCTCCATTAAAAGCGGCGTATTGCACCGGACGTGCCTTCCTGTTTTGAAGAGTCAGCAGCAGAGACTGCACTATATGAAGGATAATCCCGGCAAAAAGGACAATTTCCATTATCCGGATCAAAATATTGCTAGCCATAAATTCGGCTGCCGCATTGAACGTTTCACCGCCATCATTGAAGAAAATACAGGCGTTTATGCCACAGTGTACAATGAGGAAGGTAATCAGGAACAGTCCTGTAAGACCCATGATGAATTTGCGTCCGATGGAGGAGTTAAACAAGGTAATGGATGATGCCATAATGCTATCAGCTTGATTTTAAGAATTAAACCCGGAAAAAGTGATGCAAAGGTAAATTACCTGCCGATCAAACCCAACTAAATCGAGGGTTATTACCAAGCAAATTTTGAAATTTTATTTGTTAAGGTTATTCACTAATTTTACGGACTTCATAACATAAAAATTCTATGAAATACGCCCCAATCGACAGACTATTATTTATAGAAAACCGCAGCCGTTTTAAGGCTATGCTGAAGCCGGGTTCACTGGCTTTTTTTAATGCCAACGACGAAATGCCGCGCAATGGCGACTGCAACTTTCCTTTTCGTCAGAATTCCGACCTGTTTTATCTTTCCGGCATTGACCAGGAGCAAACCATTCTGGTGGTATTTCCGGATTCACCCTTGCCTCAATACCGTGAAATATTATTCCTGCGCCAGACCAATGAGAAAATTGCAGTTTGGGAAGGACATAAATATACCAAAGAAGAAGCCCGCCAGGCATCGGGCATACAAAGCATTTACTGGCTGGAAGATTTCCAAACCATTTTACCGGTGTTAATGCATCATTCACAGCATATATATATCAATCTGAACGAAAACGATCGTTTTTCATCAGAAGTGCCATATCGTGAATTGCGTTTTGCCAATGATTTGAAGAAGCGTTACCCTATTCATTTTTATGAACGTACAGGCCCAATTATGGCACAGTTACGTTCTATTAAAATTGATATGGAGATAAAGATCCTTCAAAGGGCGATTGACATTACAGAAAAGGCATTTCGAAAAGTAATGAAGTTTGTGAAGCCGGGAGTGATGGAATATGAAATTGAGGCAGAGATTACACACGAGTTCATCCGTAAACGTGCCAGCGGGCATGCTTATACTCCCATTATTGCTTCAGGAGCCAATGCTTGTGTATTGCATTATATTGACAACAATCAGCAATGCAAAGCAGGAGATGTTATTCTTATGGATTTTGGTGCAGAATATGGTAATTATGCAGCCGATTTAACGAGGTGTATTCCGGTGAGTGGTGAGTTTACGGAAAGACAACGCGATGTTTATAATGCCGTATTGAGAGTGATGCGTCAGGCAACAAAAATGCTGGTTCCGGGAAATACTATTGAAAAATACCATGCGGAAGTCGGGATGATTATGGAGCAGGAATTAATCGGACTAGGTTTGTTGGATAAAAGCGAAGTAAAAAATCAGAATCCTGATATGCCATTGTATAAAAGGTATTTTATGCACGGTACTTCTCATTTTCTGGGGCTGGATGTACATGATGTTGGCAATAAATATGAACCGATGAAAGCAGGCATGGTTTTTACCTGTGAACCGGGAATATATATACCGGAAGAAAATCTGGGTATTCGTTTAGAGAATGATATTTTACTTACTACAAAAGAGCCGATAGATTTGATGGCCGCTATTCCGGTAGAAGTGGAGGATGTAGAGGAAGCAATGCGGGAAGCCAGAATGATGGCAGGGTAAATCATTTGCAAGTATTCCCATGAGGATTTATTTTGATATTTTTTTTTGATAATTAAAATGCCATAAACTCATCTGAATGATTTATTCGGGATGTTTTGACTGCCATGCATAGGATTTTGCCGGATTTTTCTTCTGCCAAATAGCAAACTATTTTCTTTTAGATATTCTTTTTTTCAGAAGAATCAAATGGCTCTTTTGCATTATCACTTTTTGGATAGGAGGCAAAGTGTGAATAATGTAATCTATTGAAAGAATGTTGTAATTCGTTTGGATCCCTTTTGGTTCATCTTTACAGGTTCGGCCCACGAGCTAAAGGGTAGCAAGTTTTATGTCTAAAAAAGGAAAGATTGCTTTAATTATTTTAAGTATATTTTTAGGAGCAGGAGTTATTATCGTTTTGCTTATTTCTCCAATTGCCAAATATATAATAGAAAAATACGATTACAAATATACAGGCAGGCAAATACAAATTGGACAAGCATATTTAAATCCATTTACAGGTTATCTGCAATTAAATAATGTTAATTTTTATGAAAGTGAAAGTGATAGTGTTTTTTTAAAAGCAGATTTTATCAGTTTAGATTTTTCGCTGATTAAAATATTTTCAAAGAATTATGAAATTTCAGAATTGACAATTGATCATCCGGTTGCTTTTTTGTTGCAGTCGGATCATGAATTTAATTTTAATGATCTTATTGAAAAGTTTTCTTCACCGGTTAAGGAGGTTAAGGCACGCGTACCGGTTCATTTTAATCTACTTGATGTTAATATTAAAGACGGAGTGTTTTATTATTACGAGAATCTTATCCCCATTGACTATTATATTAAGAATGTGAATATTTCATGCAAAGGAATATATTGGGATGCTGATACTATTGCAACTCAATTTTCATTTCAGCCTGGAATTGGTACAGGAAAAATTAAGGGTAATATTACTGTTAATACTAAGAACAACAATTATCATTTTGCGGTGTTGGTTAGCAAGCTCAATTTGAATATTATTGGTCAGTACCTGAAAGAGTTAACAAACTACGGAACTTTTTCTGCTAATCTGGATGCAGACATTCAATCATCCGGTAATTTCCGGACTATAGATAGTGTAGTTACTTCAGGAGTATTAATGATAAATGATTTTCATTTCGGTAAAAACGCCAAAAACGATTATGCATCATTTCAACGGCTTACACTGGCAATTCAAGAGATCAACCTTGCAAAGAACAAATATTTTTACGACTCCGTTTCTATGGTAAATCCTTATTTTAAATATGAGATGTATGATTATCTGGATAACATACAAACCATTTTTGGTAAGGGCGGAGTTAAAATTGTAGATGTTAAATCGGATAAGCAAAAATTTAATCTTGTTATTGAAATAGCCGAGTATGTTAAAAAGATTTCAAATAACTTTTTTAGTAGTCATTTTAAAATCGGACGTCTTGCTGTCTATAATGGTAATATAAAGTTTACGGATTATTCAGTCAATTCTAAATTTAGTGCAGCATTATCACCATTATATATAATTGCCGATTCCATTGATAAAGAGAAAGGCTGGGTGGATGTGGCTTTGAATTCAGAGGTTAAGCCTTACGGAGAATTAAAAGTGAATCTTAATATAAATCCGAAAGACAGCGGTGATTTTGATTTGAATTATAAACTTCAAAGGGTGCCATTTGCATTATTTAATCCATATTTAATTACCTACACTTCTTTTCCTGTTGACAAAGGCATAATTGAATCTCATGGCAGCTGGCATGTAAGAAATGGCAACATACAAAGCGACAATCATCTGATTGTTGTAGACCCGAGAGTTTCAAAACGAATTCCTTCGAAGGGTGGAAAGTGGATCCCAATGAAACTGGTTATGGCTTTTGTCAGAGAGCGTAATAATGTAATGGATTATCAGATTCCAATAACCGGTGATCTTAACGACCCTAAATTTCATTTAAGAGACGTGGTTAAAGATATTTTAAAGAATATTTATGTTAAGCCAGTTACCACAAACTATCGTATTGATGTAAAAAGCACAGAGCAGCAGATTGAAAACTATCTTTCCATTAAGTGGGAGATGCGTAAAAGTAATCTCAGCAGAAAGCAAATAAAATTTGTTGAAAAACTGGCTGGGTTTCTCAAAAGTCATCCTGACGCATCTATTACTGTTTCACCGCATATTTATTCTGAAAGAGAGCATGAGTATATATTGTATTTTGAAGCTAAGAAGAAATATATTCAGCACTGCAATAATCTAAAAGATCTGGAGTTGAATAATGCTGATTCAATAAAAGTTGAAAAACTTTCTGTAAAAGATTCGGCATTTACAAACTATTTGGATGAAAGAACAAAGGAAGCACTTTTATTTACCGTTTATGATAAAAGCAGCAAAATTATCAAGAGGGAACTTGTTGACAATATTTTTAGTAAAATAAACAAGGACAGAAAGGATGAATTCATGAACTATTTTGATAGGGAAGGTGTAAGCAAACAAATTGTTTTTCTTAAGGACAAAAGTGAAATACCGTTTGATGGATTTTCATATTATAAACTGGAATACAATGGTGAATATCCGGAATCACTATTGAATGCCTATTATAAAATGATTGATTATAATAATGAAGAACCAAGGGAGAAATACAAAGATTTTCGGTTAAATGATAGTCCCGGAAACAGTAAACTTAAATAGAAAGGGAAGTAAAGTATTATGATAGCAATTCAAGATTGAAATAGATGTGAATTATGCAATCAATGCTATCAAATGTGTAAACCTTCCGCATTGCTTATCTGTAAATTTGCTTGTTGTATTATGCCTGAAGACATACCGTACCGGATTGAAAATCAATAGAGTATATTTAAGTAATATTCAATACCCCTATTCGCCGGACATGTTATCAAATACGGCAGAACTGCAAAAATCCTTAGATAATGAAAGACGTTGAGCCAAATAAAAAGTATAAAAAGATGGCAATTAACTTATCACAGGGAATTGGTGATAAGGTAATTAATAAAACTTCAAAAGTAAGTTCATTCCTTTTAAGTATCTACAATGTAGTAATTTTCATGGCAAATATTTTAAGAGAATTATTTTCAGGAAGATTTGAGCATCGGGAATTCTTAAAGCAATGTTTTCAGATGGGATATAAATCCTTGCCGCTCGTTTCGCTTACCGGTGCAATTATGGGACTTGTAATTACCATTCAATCACGACCGGTATTGGTAGACTTTGGTGCTGTAACCATGTTGCCGGGAATGGTAGCTGTTTCACTAATAAGAGAAATGGGTCCGGTAATTACTGCATTAATATGTGCAGGAAAAATCGGATCAGGAATGGGAGCTGAACTTGGTTCGATGAAGGTAACAGAACAAATTGATGCAATGGAAGTTTCTTCAACAAATCCTATGCGTTTTCTGGTGGTTACAAGAGTACTGGCGGCAACACTTGTTATACCTATATTAATATTATACGCTGATGCATTTGGTATTATTGGTAGTTGGTTGGGTGCAAACATAAAGGGTGATGTTACATTTACTTTGTTCTTATCACAGGCATTTGGTAAGGTGGAATTTATTGACTTTTTACCGGCCTTTGTTAAGTCGGTATTTTTTGGATTTGTAATCGGGCTTGTTGGTTGTTATCAGGGCTTTAATGCGGGCAGAGGTACTGAAAGTGTAGGCGTGGCCGCAAACTCTGCTGTTGTGTTAGGATCACTATTAGTAATAGTGGTTGATATGATTGCAGTACAGATTACTGATATGATGATTTGATGGAGAATAATAAGGACATACAGCAGAATTTGGTACAAAATGGCCACATGCAAGATGTTGTAGTGATGATGGAGAATGTGAAGAAATCATTTGGTGCGCAATCTGTTTTAAAAAGCATTTCTCTAAAATTATTTAAGGGAGAGAATTTGGTAATACTTGGAAAATCAGGATCAGGAAAGTCAGTTTTAATAAAATGTCTTGTAGGTTTGATAGATTATGATGATGGCAAACTGGAGGTCTTCGGTAGAAACGTTACCTCACTCAAAAGGAAGGAAATGGCTGCTATGCGCGAAAAGATTGGTTTTCTTTTTCAAAGCGGAGCATTATATGACTCAATGACTGTTAAGGAAAATCTGGAGTTTCCATTACAACGTATTAAAAGGGAATTGACAAAGGCAGAAATTAAGGAAAAAATTGCCACAGTTCTGGAAGATGTAGGATTACCGGAAACATTAAATAAAATGCCTTCAGAGCTCTCAGGAGGAATGCGGAAGCGAATAAGTTTAGCCCGGACGATTATTTTAGATCCTGAAATTATGTTATATGATGAGCCTACTACAGGACTTGATCCTGTTACCTCAGATGAAATAAGTGAATTGATAAATAAAGTAAAAATCAGATATAAAACTTCCTCCATAATAATAACACATGATATCAATTGTGCTATTAAAACTGCAGATAGAATGATAATGTTAAAAGATGGAGAAGTGTTGATGGAAGGTAATACTTCTGATTTTACAAATTCTGAAGATGCGATAATTGTATCATTCTTTAAAAATAACAGTTGATAATAATTTAATACTCAATGGAAACGCATACAACAAAATTTAAAGTCCGGCTTGGTTTATTTATAGCCGTTGGGATAGCACTTTTTATGCTGGCGATCTTTATTATTGGCAGGCAGAAAAATTTGTTTGATCCCGTATTCCGGCTTACAGCCAGATTCCACA
>JANOBN010000022.1:0-1927 GCA_031411675.1 Bacteroidota bacterium
GGACCCAATGTCATAACCGCTGCCAATAATGCTACAACTAATATCACCGCAGATTTTTTTGTATTATTTGACTTTAACATTTTAGTATTAATTTCTCTATGTAAATTAAATGATATAACAATTCATGAAGATAATTAGTGCATTTAGTTCTATTTGAAAAATTCAAAATAAATACATCGTATTATCTGTCCGCTGTATTTTATTTCTTCGAAAACCTAATATTTCAAAAGTTCCAATAACGTTTGTTCAAAACGTTCCTTTGGTAAGTATTGATCTTCAAGGGCTTTCACAAATGGAATCGCACTTTCCAGACTACCTACTCGTCGCACCGGTGCATCTAAATGCTCAAAGCATTGTTCCATTATCATAGCCGAAATATCACTGGCAACACCACCAAATAAGGTATCTTCCTGTAGTATAATCACTTTATTGGTTTTCTTTACCGATGCAAAAATAGCTGCCGCATCTAAAGGCTGCAGTGTTCTCAAATCCAATAAATCAGCACTGATGTGTGTATGTTTACTTAATGTTTCCAAAGCCCAATGCACTCCGGCACCAAAAGATATAATAGTTACCTGTGTTCCTTCTTTCAGTAAGGCTGCTTTTCCAAACGGAATAGTATAATAATCTGAAGGTACATCCTGATAAACCGAACGGTACAATTGTTTGTGCTCAAAGAACATTACCGGATTTGGGTCATTGATCGCTGTATTTAATAACCCTTTTACGTCGTATGGAAATGCAGGATAAACTACTTTCAGCCCCGGAGTTTTAGTAAACCAGGCTTCATTGGTTTGTGAGTGAAAGGGTCCGGCCTGTGTGCCACCACCACAAGGCATACGCACTACAACATCGGCTTTTTCGTTCCAACGGTAATGCTGCTTTGCTAGTAAATTTACTATCGGATTAAATCCTGTAGAAACAAAATCGGCAAACTGCATTTCTACCACCGCTTTGTGCCCATTGATAGACAATCCCATTCCGGCAGAAACCACAGCGCTTTCACATATTGGCGTATTACGCACACGGTCTTTTCCAAACTGAGCTACAAAACCATCTGTAATCTTAAACGCTCCACCATATTCAGCAATATCCTGTCCCATGATAACCAGGTTGTCATGACGCTCCATCGACTGGCGCAAGGCATTTGAAATAGCATCAACCACACGAATGTTTTCAAATTTATCTGAATGATTAACTTCTTCAAAATCATATGGTTTGTAAACATCACCTAATTCTTGTTCTAAGCTGGCAACTATTTCTGGCTCTGCTTGGGTTATTGCCCAATGTTCATCAATTTCCTTCTTGATAGCCTTGATTATCTTCTCATCTTCTGCTTCAGAAAGTACGCTGATTTGTTGCAGCCATTCTTTGTAATTAGAAATCGGATCCTTCTCTGCCCATATATCCATCAATTCCTGTGGCACATATTTGGTACCACTCGCCTCTTCGTGGCCACGCATCCTGAAGGTCTTAAACTCCAACAAGATTGGTCTTGGATTTTCAGCTAAAGAAGCTTTAAGTTCTACAATCTTTGTATAAACGTCTAATATATTATTTCCGTCAACGATATAGGCTTCCATGCCATAGCCCATTCCTTTATCCGCCAGGTGAAGGCAACGGTACTGCTCGTTTGTTGGTGTTGAAAGTCCGTAACCGTTATTCTCTATCACAAATAAAACCGGTAAGCCCCAAACAGCAGCAATATTCAATGCTTCGTGGAAATCACCTTCAGAGGTTGCTCCTTCTCCGGTAAACACTGCAGTAACCTTTCCGTTCTTTTTCAATTTATTGGCTAAGGCAATTCCATCAGCGACACCCATTTGTGGACCCAAATGGGAAATCATTCCGATGATATTGAACTCTTGGGTGCCAAAGTGAAAGCTTCTGTCCCTGCCTTTGGTAAAACCGGTTGCCTTACCCTGCC
>JANOBN010000023.1:0-2802 GCA_031411675.1 Bacteroidota bacterium
GACTGTAAGAAAACATCTCCTGGCGGTATTTTTAGAGTGCGGTATTTTAATCTCGACAACGTTTTGGGGACAGTTCCAGACGACATAACAACATTGGCAAACGACTTAAAAACAAAGACGTGGGAATAGAAAAACGAACGCATAACAGCACATTTGCAATAGGCGGGGTTTCGTTCTCCGCAGACAGTTTAGTGTTAGCCGAAAGTTTTGTGCTCCGCATAAAGTTCAGTGGTAAAAATCCCGCCCATCGCAAATCTGCGGCCCGTTATGGCTAATACTTATGAAGACAACAGCACAACTAATATTTACCTTGACAATTTTGTGCTCCTGCGGACAACAAGCAACACAAAAAGACATCCTGATAAATGATTCAGAAGAAAATCAGGTTGAAATCGCTTTGACAAAAAAAGTTCAAGAGCAAGAAACCAGAAAGAAAATTGGACAAGAATTGTTTAAATCCATAATGGACACAATAAATATTAAGACGATATCGAAAGAATTTCTTATAAATAACCAATGGGTTTATAGGCCATTTTACAACTGTGAATCATATTTGAAATTTCAAGAAAACGGAAAGGGAATCAGTTACAACTGCGAAATGGAAGAAGTGTATGAAATGACATACAAAATTGAAGAAAATAAACTTTTCATTGCTGAGTACGACATTCCGCAAGTTGACAATGAAGAAAAACGAAAAATAAAATATCGGGATGACACTTATGTTTACAATGGACATTCCCTTCTAATGGTTGACTCGAAAATGTATAATATTGGTGGTCTTGAATGGACACCGAAAATTGAAGTTGTAATCAACTATGACCGAAAGAAGTACTAGCCATAACAGGCGGTTGGCAAAAAAGCGGTATCAGTGGTAAATAAAACTTACTTCTTCGAATAGATATTCAGGAAATGATTTAACTTAGTACTTCGGAATCCGCTTCTTCGCCAACCGCGGGAACGTTAGCGGCAAGGCTTGACGACCACCCAACAACTAGAATGACTAACAAGAAATAGACAATTAACGACAGAATATAAAATGCCCATAGTAAGTATCTTGACATTCTTTGCAACTTTTATTTTCATCGCTTTGGTGGGCCTTTACATCTTTCTGACTTTTTACAACAAACGGTCACAGACAGCAATAGATAAATTTATTGGACAGGCAAGCGGGTTAAGACCGACCATTTTTCAGAACATAAAACTTCGTTACTCTGAAACAAGCGGACTAAAGACATATATCTACCCAAACAATCGCTGCGACCTTTATTTGTTTGACAACTACCTTGCAATTGTTCGCAGACAAGATTTTGTTTTCAAAGTTTTCTTTGCTCCAATTTTGCTGACTTCAGACATTGCATCAACAAAAAACAACTTTAACTATCTTGACACTTACAAACCAGACCGAATAACATTTAAACAAATTGTAAAAGGAGAAGTAGATATTAAACTGACCGACCAAGCAAACAAGCATTATACAACAAACATTACATTAAAAGGACTGACCAACGAGCAAACAACTCCACTTGAAAAAATTAAAAATTGGTGCTGACAAATATGAAAACTACACTTTCGACAGACAATTGCCCAGCCGCTAACAGCACCTACAAGAAATTGGCGGTTCAGTGGTTAAATGAAGCTTTGTGCTTCGTATCACGTTCAGTGGTGGCAGACAGTTTTCGTCTCCGAAATCGCCAACTTCTTGTAGCTGCAAAACGTTATCAGCAACTCTTTGTGACAGCGCCAACTCAAATTAATTGAAATAAAACAAACCCTCATAGAAATTGTAAAATGGAAAAAAATGAAGAATACTGGCTAAAGTTTAAAAGCAGTCATAGCAATTTAATGGATGCGTTGGATGATGCAGGAATAGAGTCTGAATTGTTAAGTAAAAAAATAGACACACACTTTGTTGAACAACATTATTCCGAGATAGAAGCTGACCTGTTACAGTTCTATGCCTTTTTCTCAAATGGATATCATTGTTACTGGAAATATGACCATGACGCGGACCACAATGGTTCATTAAACATATGGCCCATAGAAGAACTCTTTAATGAGAAAAACCTTGTGCAACTTGATGGTGAGGAAACTAGGGTTAATGTCGATGCGAATACAAAACACAAATTAAACCTTAAAGGTGTTTTCCGCAAGGTAGATTATTTTGTTGACGAAGAACACGTTGGTTTTTTCAGCGACCCTTCAATGAAGTTCCACTTTTATTATATGGACAGTGATCAGGAATTCTGGGATTTGAAACTTGACTTTAAAGGTTATTTTGAGTTAGCCTGTGCAGCACGATGTTATACTTATTGGCATCAAGCAATTCTATTTCGCGAATTCAAAAAATCATATATGCAATCAGGTTCAGACAACTTTATAGAATCAATGCCTCAAATATTTCCTGATTTTAAAATTGATGACTTCTTTTCGCTTTATGATTCTTTGAAACTGAAGGACTGATAATAAATCATACAAGATCATTCGAACATACTTTACAGCGGACTTCTTGTTGACAAACTATTTACTCACTTTAGAGCTGCTGATAACAGCAGCTACCAGCAATTGGCGGTTCAATGGTTTATTGAAGATTTGTGCTGGAAGAAAGTTCAGAGATATATTTGAAAAGTAGTGCCAGAAGTCGCCAACTGCTGGTAGCTGCAAAACGTTAGGCGTCACCAATGTCAGCAGAATGATTTAAATTCGATTGATTATTACCATGTCTTAAAACCCATTATTAAATAAAAAAATACTAATATGGAAAAACAACTCTTCAAACTCACTTCTACCTTTTTAAGAATGAAT
>JANOBN010000024.1:0-19344 GCA_031411675.1 Bacteroidota bacterium
ATATGAACCTGAAAGTGCTGGCCGACAGAACACCGGGCATCATCAATGGCTCCATGGCATTTGACTCCAGAAAACTGGAACCGCTGTATAAGCTGGAAGTAGGGAAGCCGGGAAGCTCCTACACTTTTGTTGTTGCAGAAAGAAGTGGCATACCACATCATGTTATTAAAAAGGCAAAAGGAAGAGTGAAGAAAAACAGCCTTCAACTGGAACATACTTTAAACAAACTGGAACGCGAGAAAACGGAATTGCGAAAATTATTAGATGATGCAGAGAAAAACCAGAAAGACCTGAAACAACTTACCGATAAATACCGCAGCAATATAGCCGGACAGGAAAAGCGACAGGCAGAGCAGGAAGAGCGAATACAGTTGAAAGAGTTACGTATTGCAACACAGATGGAGCAGAAGTTTCAAAAATTTATTAAAGAATGGAAGCAATCGAAAAACAAGAATGAAGTGCTGTTTAAATACGACGAACAGTTTAGTGCCAAGAAAAAAGAATTGAGCGCGAAAGATGCAAAGAAGCTTGCGGAGCTACTTAAGCAAAATCAGTTGAAAATAAAGAAAGGGAGTAAAGTGCGTTTAAAGAATGGCAAGGTTACCGGTGTGGTGGAACTGATTAAAGATGATAAAGTGCATGTTCGGTTCGGCAATGTAAAATCCATTACAGAAATGGTGAATCTGGTTTATGTAGAAGAATGAAACCATCAAAGTGAGTGTATCTAAATTTGTTTACCAATCTCCGAGATCGAAAAAATCATCCAGATCACGGCGGTCTTTTTTAGTGGGTCTGCCCTGCCCTTTCACTGCATATGTTGCTGCGGCTAACCGGTGCAAACGGAGTTTTTCCACTTCTTCCGGCGGAGTTATATCTTCCATAAAATCCTTAACCATGGGTGCTGACATTCTCTTATCGGATAAAGCCTTCACCACCACATGCTTTTGAAAGGGGCCTTGATGGATAATGATCAGGTCACCGGGCTTCACCATACGGCTGGCTTTCACCTCTTGTTCCATGATTCTTACCCGGCCTCTCTCACAGAATCCTGCCGCCAGAGTTCGGGTTTTAAACAAGCGCACTGCCCACATCCATTTATCAATACGTAGCTTATCCAACATGCTGCAAAGTTAATGCAGCATTTTAGTATTATTGCAACCAGTAATAAGTCATGAAACTACCGGCACTAAAAGACCTTTCCACTAACACGACAAAAACATTTATTCGTTTCCCCTTTGCCATAATATGTGCTCTGGTTGGAACTATTATGGCGTTTATTCTGGCAGATCTTCCTTTTGATGCCAAAGAACTTCATAGCCAGTTAACAAAGGCCATCATGACTATGTATCTGGGAATGCTGGCAGGCATTAGTTGTACGGTATTTTGTGAGAAGTACTATTTTAAACCTATGACACAGTATTTATTTAATATTCTGATACTGTTGTTAATGCACTATTATTATTACACTTTGCCTTTTGAGCTTCAGGATAAAGAAATATTGCGTTTTATTGTTCTGGCAATTGCCTGTCATCTTGCATTAGCATTTGCACCATTTTTGGTAGATAATGAACCGAATGGTTTCTGGCAATTTAACAAACAACTTTTTTTACGAATTCTCACCGCACTTTTTTATTCCCATGTTTTATTTCTGGGACTTGCACTTGCACTCCTTGCTGTAGATAAACTTTTTAACGCTCATATTGATACCATCAGTTACATCAGACTTTACTATGTAATTATCGGAATATTCAACACCATTTTTTTACTATCAGGAATACCGGATGAAATAAGAACACTTGAGTATTATAACGAATATCCGAAAGGGCTCCGCATCTTTACTCAATTTGTGCTATTGCCTCTTATAACACTTTATCTGCTGATATTGTATGTTTATTCAGCAAAAATACTTTACTCGCAGGTGTGGCCGGAAGGCTGGGTTGCGTGGTTGGTTTCCGGATATTCCGTTACAGGCATTCTTGCATTTTTACTGATTTGGCCTTTGCGAGAAAATGAAAATTTCAATTGGATAAAAGGTTATATCCGCTTTTTCAATATTACCCTTTTTCCATTAATTGTTTTGCTCTTTGTGGCAATCCGAATCAGAGTGAAAGAATATGGCATTACGGAGCAACGTTATTTCATTATTATTCTGGCAATATGGTTATCATTGATGGGATTGTATTTTTTATTCAGCAAAATCAAAAACATAAAAATAATTCCATTAACTCTTTTTATTGCATGTGTGATCGGAGCATATGGACCCGTTTCAGCATTTGAAATATCAAAAGCCAGTCAATATAAACGATTGATTAAACTTTTGGAAAATAATGCCATGCTGAAGAATAAAAAAATTGAAAAGCCTGTAAAATCATTGCCCTTTATTGATAAGCGCGAAATTAGTGCAACTGTTAATTACCTGGTAACTATGCATGGCTTACATAGCGTACAACATTTATTTAAAGTAAGTCTTGATTCTGTTTGTAATTATGGTGTTAAGCCCGGCGAATATATTTTTAAAACAGGAAAAGTGCTGGAGCAAATGGGTGTTGAATACACTTATGGTGCAGAGGATTCACAATCAGCAAATGAATTAAATTACAACATTGTTCTGGAACCGGTTATTGCAACAGACAGTTTTGATTATGTGGTATCATTTACTATTTCTTCTTACCAGTTGGAAAAATCAAAAACGCAGAAATTTACTATTGGCGATAAAGAATTAATCATCAGTCTTGAACAAAATCATTTCATTAATTTTTCTGTTGATGGTGATACAACAGCTTTACTTTCCATGAAAGAAGCAGTTGAAAAACTGAAAAATGATTATGGTGAAACTTCCTATGAAATTCCTGCTTTAAGGATGAGTTATGAAATAAAAGGTAATCATTACAGTTACAGATGTCAGATAAAGACATTAAATGTAAGTTTAACGGATGACAATCTTCCAAAAGTAAATTATATGGATGCTTTTGTGTTGGTGAATACAAATCATTAATTGCATTAAAGCATTTTATTGAATGTTGCTATTTTATGAAATGCAACGCTTTAAGACGATGTGTTCAATAAAAAGAACAATAAAATTCTCTGTATTAAAGGGTCAAATATTTGAAATGAAGCATTTCAATTTCTTATTTTTTTGCGGGAAATTAAAAGGCCTTACAATATTTGTAAGGCCTTGATTATCAAAGTGGAGAATATCGGAGTCGAACCGACGACCTTCCCGATGTAATCGGGACGCTCTAGCACGATGCCTAAGAATTGGAAGTGATAAAAAGAGATTCAATATACTTCCGGCTTTTTTTATTCTTTATCTCACGCTCTCTTAGTGTTGCTTCTGATCGATTAGAATATAATTCTGTATATCGTAAAACCCAATCATTCGCCTTTTTGGTGGATTTACTGCCCGAATTATTGTGACGAAAAATACGATCTTCCAAATTCTCTGTTATGCCAACATAATATTGGTTAATAGAAGCTGAAAATATTATATAAACATAAGTCATTCTTCAAACTTAAAAGTCCCGGAAATTTCCCGAGACTTCTGTGGAGAATACCGGAGTCGAACCGGTGACCTTCCCGATGTAATCGGGACGCTCTAATAACAATATCAATGATAAGAACTATTGTGGAGAATACCGGAGTCGAACCGGTGACCTTCCCGATGTAATCGGGACGCTCTAATAACAATATCGATGATAAGAACTATTGTGGAGAATACCGGAGTCGAACCGGTGACCTCTTGCATGCCATGCAAGCGCTCTAGCCAGCTGAGCTAATCCCCCTTGATGCTGCAAAGGAAATAAAGTTATGGTAATAACAGGTGGTGATTGTAAAAAAAGATTATGAATATTTTTATCCGGTTAATGTTTTACCGCCTTTAGCAAATTAGCATCAGCCGTTGATTTTTGTTCTGCTGCTGTGGTTTTTGCCTGTTTATTTCGTGTAGTATAAAAAAAGAAGGCAAGCAGGCTAAAAAAATAAATTGCAAAAACAATGGTATAAGAATGTTGCCAAGTAGTTAAATATTTTTCAATGATTATATTCTGACAAAAGGAACAGATTACCAAAGCAATAAACGCTACTGCCACCTGCCTGTCAGATAATCCCAGATAGGCCAGACTATGGGTAGTATGATCTCTTCCTCCGATGAAAGGTGATTTTCCTTTTGAAAGTCTATTGTACACCACTACCGAAGTATCAACAATAGGAAGAATAAATGCCATCACTACTGATGCAACCAATTTACCCGTTGGAGGCGGAATAGTTGCATGGAACGGATCATTCCAGAAGTAAACGATACCCATTGCTGCAAGATAGACTCCCAGAAACTGAGAACCAGTATCACCCATATACATTTTAGAAGGATGCCAGTTAAACCAAAGAAATGCGCTTAACGAAGCAAGGACTCCCATCAAAGAAACAAAATGCATGTTACTGATATCATTATAAATGATTAGTTTAATCATAGTATTGATGATGACGCCTGCAGAAACGATGGCTGTAATACCATCCATATTATCGAGCATATTCACGGAATTCATAATGCCCACTACCCAGAATAATGTAAGAAAATAATTAAATGGTATCCATGGAGTGATATTAATTACAATTCCCGATGCGATCAAAATTACTCCGCACAACAATTGTATCCCGAATTTCAGAAACGGTTTAGTGTCATAAGCATCATCAGCAAGTCCTACTAAGAATCCTGATGCACAAGAAAGCAACAATCCGACAAAGCCATAGTGATACATGCTATCAGGAGGATTGAAGATTACGGTATAGCTGGCAATACTCAGCAGAAATACAATATAAAAGGTAATTCCTCCTACGGAAGGCTTAGAATAAGTTCCCCATCTGATAATGGTGCCATCAGTATTGTTACGAATTCCAAGAGTCCGGAAAAATCGCAGAAAAAGTCCGTTAATTAAAAAAGAAAACGTAACGGCTGCCAGAAAGAACAGCGCATATATTAGTTCATTATTTTCTTTCAGATAATTGATCATCACTATATCAATAAAACCTGTTATCACATTTTACAAGATCTGCAAGCAGCAAATCTTTTTCTGAAACCAACGGTGCGTCGAATCCCCAATCAATATTTAAATCTGCATCATTCCATATGATTCCGCTCTCCGATGATTTATTATAAAGATTGGTACATTTATAAAGAAACACTGTATTATCTTCCAAAGTTATGAAACCATGTGCAAATCCCGGCGGAATCCACAGCATTAATTTATTCTCTCCGGTAAGTTCTACCTTAATATGTTTGCCAAAAGTGGGTGAATTTTTACGAATATCCACTGCGACATCTGTTACAGCACCGCTCACCACCCTTACCAGTTTACCCTGGGCAAAAGGTGGATTCTGAAAATGCAACCCTCTTAATGTGCCCTTTTTCGACAAAGATTGGTTGTCCTGTACAAAGCCGGTTTCCAGCTGGTTTTGCTGAAAGGCCAATTCATTAAATGACTCATAAAAATATCCTCTTTCATCCGCAAAAATTCTGGGCTTTATCAATACAGGGCCTTCGATATCAAACCTGATTAGTTCCATTCTTCTTATTTACCGGTTACCACAAGTTTCAATCTCTCCAATAAAGTTAATGGTTTTTCATCGTCTTCATAATAGCCATAACCATAGCTATAACCGTAGCCATAACCATAACCATAACTATAACCATAGCCATAACCATACTTTATCTTGGAAAGCTCCACGCCATTTAATATTACTGATAAATTGGATACTTTATTATCAGTGATCAGTTTATTAATCTGCACAATAAACATTTTGCGGGAGTAATTGGCCCGCAATATATATAATGGATAATCTGCCCGCTGCATGATAGGAATACCGTCGCTTACAATTCCAACAGGAGGAGTATCACAAATAATGATATCATATTTTTGTTTCAGATAATCAATCACCTGATCCATTCTTGGGTTTATAATTAACTCCGCCGGATTGGGGGGAATAGGTCCTGCAGTTATAAAATCAAGATTTGGGAGCGAACTGTGCATGATACAATCCTCTGTTGTATCCTTACCGATTAGCAGAGTACTCATACCATGATTATTCTCCACATTAAAACCAATGTGAATTTTTGGTTTTCTCATATCGCAGTCGAGGATCACCACTTTTTTACCGGAAAATGCAATAACACCGGCAAGGTTAATAGCATTAAAGGTTTTTCCTTCACCGGAAATAGTAGAAGTAACAGCCATCACTTTAGCGCCATCATCATTGGCAATAAACTGAAGATTGGTACGTATGGATCGAAAAGCTTCTGATATAACTGACTTCGGATTTTTATCAACTAATAACTGCGACACCGGAATTTCTCGCTTATACTTTGGAATAATACCCAGTAATGCAGCATCAGTATACAAACCAACTTCTTCTAACGAATTAATTTCATTATATAATAAATAGCGCGTTACAATTAAACCAAAGCTGACCAGAAAACCAATCATTAAACATGCACTAATGATAAGCGATTTATTAGGACTTACCGGAGGTACATTAAACTGTGCATCCTGCAAAACGATATGCAAAGGAATATAACCTGCTTTGGTAATGGAAAACTCCGCCTTCTTCTCCAGCAATAATGAATAAAATTTTTCATTGATATTAAAGAACCGCTGCAATCTGCCATACTCTGCCTGTTGTGCCGGTATTCTTCCGAATTTACCTTCAAATTCCTTTAACTGATTTTCAAAAATCCGCTGTTTGGTTTTCAAGGTAGACTCTTCGTTACTTAGAGTTTTCAAAATCAGTTCCTTTTGATTCTCGATTTTACCTTCGATAATCCGATACATTTCACTGCTGGTTGTTGCCTGCGTCAAAACAATATCTCTCTCATCCATCATCATCTTCAGTTTATCCAACTGAGAAATAACCATGTTTTTATCGGAACTTCCGGTTATGGAAAGTATAAACTTAGTAAGGTCGCTGCCTTCATTCAAATCTTTTCTGATTCTCTTATAAAGGTCAAGTTCGAAGTTGACCACTTCCAGAGAACGGTTAATCTCCTTTATTCTTTCTGAAACATCTTCAACTGCCTGATCAGGGGAAATTATTTTATTACTACGCTTGAAATTTTCAAGTGATGTTTCACTATTACTTAAATCAGTGTCAATTGACTTAATAGTAAGGTCAATAAAATCAAGGATTTTTCCTGTTACTTCAGAGTTTTTTTCTACATCATACTTAATAAACTCACGTGCAATAGCATTTGCAATATCAGCAATTTTATGACTGTTTTTGCCGCGCAATTTTATCTGAATAGTTTTTGCATCAATATTTAACGGGGCAACAAAAAGTTCACTTGCTATCTGGTCATATACCATGCGATTGGTATAGATGATAAAAAAGTAAGCATCTTTTTGCAACTCCTGTTGTTGCTTGGTTATCTCTCCAAAATTAGCAATGTTAATTTTAAAATCTGCATATGGAGTAGAAACCCATTGATTAACTTCGAAGGCTTTAGATTCCCGCTCCTCATTTTCTAATACATAGCTAAGCTTACCTGAATTTTCACTTTCGAAGTCAACCATAAAGCGATTACCGTACAAAAGGGAATCTTTTATTCTCACTTCTACTTCAAAAGGCGACTGTTTATATAATTCATATTCGAGCACGGTACCCTGTGTGAAATAGCTGACTTTTAAGGGTAGTGTATTAAGTGCACGCTCCACAATAATTCTGGAACGTATTAATTCAATATCGCCGGCTATCCTGTTTGCATCATAAAGGATATCATTTTTTGCACCTTGCTCAAGTACATTTTTTGCTTTATCATCTATCCCCAGTTTTATTACTGCAGTAGATTCAAAAATAGGTGCGGTATAACGTAATATGAGCAAACCAATCACCATAGAAACAACCATAAAAAGCATGAACCACCAGATATTTTTTCTGGAAATGGTTACAAAAAGTTTAAAATCGAAATCCTCGTTTATCGGGGATACCTGCTTTCGAGGCATTCGTTATTTTTTGATGTTATGAATAATCAAGATTACTTAAATCCAACTATGATATTATAAATAAGTAATGCGCTGGTTATAATTCCAACAAGCGGAGTAATTTGTGCAAGCACCTCTTGTGATACCCTTGGGATTGGTTCTACATATATAATATCATTAGCCTGTAACATCAGGTTACTTTGTTTCATGCCTTCTATTGTGGACAGATCAACTAGAATTACCTGTGGATTGCGGGTATCACCTCTGATGAGTTTTATTTTACGGGCTTTGCCGGTTTGTGCAACACCGCCAGCCATAGCGAGTGCTTCAATAAGGGTAGTATTTTCATTAGTAATGTTTATTACTCTGCCTGCTCCTCCCAGACCCGGAAATACCATTACTCTTCTGTTAAGTACTTGTATAGTAACAAATGGCTTAACATAATAAGTGCTATACTGTTGCTCCAGCATCTTTTCTGCATCTCTTACGGTTAGGTCTTTAATTTTAACCTTACCAATAATCGGTAGCTTAACATTTCCATCCGGCTCAACAGAAAAAGGAATCAATGTTCGCTGATTACTTTGATTGGTGGATCCCGTTGTGCTTGTTAAAGAACTGGAAACGGTGGTCAGATCTACGAGTTTCTGTCCATCATTAGAATACACACTAAAACCCAGTATGTCGTTGGGAGAAATCCGGTATTCTACATTACCGATCGTCTGATCAGTTACATAGGGATAATCTTTAGGGGTTTTAAATAAGACACTGGGATTAATATTACAAGCTGAAAAACAGGTTGCCAGTGATAGAATCCAAAGAAGTTTTCTGAGCATAAATGGTGGTTTTCTTGAAGCGAGCAAATGTATGTAATTTAAGAATGAAAGCGCGTGGTTATTTGGTTGAGGAAGTGAACAATAACTTGCTATATAATGTTTCCATATCCTTTGCAAGCCGCTGATAATGAAATTGATCCCTTACAAAATTCGGACCCTTTCCGGAGAAACGAAATCTTAAGTTATCGTCTTCTATCAATTTCATCAAATTTTGACAGAGCGGCTCCAACATACCGGAAGGGCTTAAAAGTGCCGTTTCCCCGTTAATTACAATATCTGCAATACCACCTGTTTCAGTGGAGACAATTGGTTTACCCGCGGCCTGCGCTTCAATCAAACTTACCGGCGTTCCTTCATTAAAGGAAGTTAGCGCAACAATATCAAGCCCTGCCAAAGCCCACTCCACGTTTTTGATCCATGAAGTAAAAGTTATGATGGCATTCTTTGGCTCTTCATTTCCCTTACGAAAAGAGAGACCTTCCTTTTGGCAGAGAAGTTCCAGTTTATCACGATCATCGCCATCACCAATAATAAATGCTTTGATTTTCCTTGATGTCCTTTCGGCCAAACGCTGTATTGTCTTAATAAACAGCGGATGATTTTTGATTGCAACAAGTCTTCCAATGATTCCAATGGCAATTACATTGTCTTCTATCTGATAAAAATCTCTGAACGATTTACGGAGTTCATTCTGGTTAATCATAAATCTGTCCAGATCAAATCCCAATCCTATCACATGAACTTTATCCGGTTCGCATAGCCGGTATTTTTCCACCAGTTCTTGCTTCTGAATAGGACTAATAGCAACAATAGCCGATGATCGTTTTGCCAGATAACGTTCGATATTCAGAAATACTTTTGTTTTAAAAGGACTGAAATAAGAATGGAAAACATGTCCGTGAAAAGTATGGACCACCACAGGAACACCTGCATGCAAAGCTGCAAGACGACCAAGAGTCCCGGCCTTTGCAGCATGGGTATGCACAATGTCCGGCTTGTATTTATCGATAAGCTTTCTGATGAACCAATAACTTTTCCAGTCATCACCGAAGCTGAGTTCACGCTTCATGGAAGGTATATATATTGGCTTTATTCCAACCTGTTCTACAATATAATCCGAACTTTCTTCCGAATCATCCTTAATTCCTGCTGCCAGTATTGTTTCAAATTCAGAAGACATGTACCTGCTCAGGTAAGCTACATTATAAGTGGGGCCTCCCAGATTTAGTCGGTTAATTATTCGGAGTATTCGTGGCAAAATTAAATGAATTGCATTTTTTTTACAATGGAAGTTGCAGCGGGCTAATGTAAAAATAATTCCTTCAGATTATATATAATTAATCAGCTAAAGTATTTTTTATACCAATACTGAAAGACTATCAAAGCCCATACTCTTGCAGCAGCATCACCGGGGTGAGCAGAGATTAATTCTGACTTTAAAGCCTTAACAGTTTCCACATTCCATATACCCTGCTCTCTGATAAAATTTTCTTCCAGTAATTCATCATTAATCAGTGGTTGCAAACTGGTTGTAAGCCAACGCAGGAGCGGAACTTCAAAGCCCTTCTTCGATCGTGAAAATAATTCCGGGGGAAGTAAATCACGAAATGCGTCTCTGATAATGCGCTTTTGTTCCTTACTGTTAATCTTATACTTTGCAGGAAGTGAGAAAGCATAATCTACCAGTTCATAATCAAGAAATGGGTTTCTCACTTCCAGGCTATTTGCCATACTCATTTGATCCACTTTAACCAGCATATCTCCGGTTAAAACCAGTTTCATATCTGCATGCAAAACGCTGTTGAAGTCCTCATTTATATTCCTAACATAATTGCTAATCACTTCATCTACCGGTTCCGGCATATTTTTCATCAATTGTGCAGCAGGATTTGCACCTGTTATGCAACACCACTGCCAATATCGTGCGGCGGGGCTTAAAGAAGCTCCATCATTAAAACGCCTTAGCTGCCTGAACCGATTCCCTGTTGCTGAATGGCGTGATCCTTCCAATCCGCCAAGTAGTTTTGCAGAGGTAGATAACACTGCCGAAAACATCTTTCTGTTTCTGATCATCCATTCTGCACGATGCTTTCTATACCCGCCAAATAATTCATCAGCACCATCACCTGACAATGCAACAGTAACATGCTTTTTGGTTTCTCTGCTTAATATAAACACATTTAATGCAGATGAATCAGCAAATGGCTCATCAATATAATCCAATACATCAAAGATGCAACCCAGCATATCATCATTGCTTAACCGAAATACATGGTGATTGGTTTTATACTTCTTCGCCACTATTTCCGCAAAATGTGTTTCATCGAAATGAGGATCATCACGAAAGCCAATAGAATAAGTATTTAATTGCGTAACGTGTTTTGATGCCAATGCAACAATAACAGACGAATCGAGTCCACCACTTAAAAAAGCACCTAATGGTACATCGCCAACCAGCCTGCGCTCAACAGACTTATCCATCAACTCTGCAATGTGCTCCTTTGCTTTATGATAGGACGGTGCTGCATCACAAGTGTTTAATACAGGAATCTGATAATAACTTTTTGTAGTGATTTCAGAGGAGAGAATATTAATAATCAAATAAGACCCCGGACTCACTTTATATACATCCTCCAACATACATTCACCCGGAGGAACATAGTTGAGCTGCAAATAAAGATGTAATGTTTCCTTATTTATTCTTTTAGGAATACCCATTGCCAGCAGCGATTTTATTTCTGAGGCAAAACAAAAGAGCTGATCACTTTTCCAGAAAAGCAGTGGCTTTACTCCCATTCTGTCTCTGGCTATAAATACTGTTTTCTCCCATGAATCATAAATGGCCAATGCAAAAAATCCATTGATCATTTTCAAACAATCAACGCCGTATTTTATATATAGCTGAAGTACTACTTCTGTATCACTTGATGTACGGAATACAATTCCGTCATTAATCAGTTGTTTTCGAAAATCAGCATAGTTAAAAAATTCACCATTAAAAATGATCTGATACCGACCTGTTGCCTCCGTCATTGGTTGTGCAGCATTATGCGACACATCAATAATACTTAAACGGCGATGCCCAAGTGCAACTGATTCATCAATAAATATACCTCTGTCATCAGGTCCGCGCTTTGCCATACAGTCAGTAGCTGTATGAATCATCTGCAACTTAGAATCAAGACCCTGCTTAAAAGCTATTATTCCTGCTATTCCACACATATTATTGTACTATGAACTCTTCTCTCCGTTAACTATTGCCCTTTCATTTTCTTAACAAACTCAGCCCGCTTTCTGTCGGTAGAAAGCATATACTCATAGGGCGGTTTATTATCTTTTGTATCAGCAACTCTTTTATCCGGCTTGAGATTCTGAATAGCATCATTAAATTTTGTATCCGATGAAATGGCTTGCATAATGCCTCTTGAATAATTAAAATACCACCAGTTGTTTTTATCCGCCTCCAGATAAAAATTAAATCCATCACCGCCACGTTTTCTGATGATCTCCACATAACCGGTGAGCAATCTGCTAATGGCTGTTTTGCCTGCAAATCCTACACCAATTGGCCCGCGACTTTTATAAGATTGTGATGATTTGTCCCAATACATCTTAACATCAGTTAGGAAGAAAGTTTGTATCAATTGAGGCGGCACTTTCTTAGGTGCACCATACAGGTTATATTCTGTCGTAATTTTTTCAGCGGCTTCTCTTCCAATGATGGAACGCATGGAGCGGATCCAAACCGGCCTTCCATCTTTTGTAGGTGGAAGGGTTGGATAATTTTCAATGACTTCTGCAAAACTTTTAATTGCATCATCACTAAACATGTAATCCAATCCGAGAAGCATGTCAAAATCAACACTATCGTTATTCGTGTTATAAACTACTGTACCATATGACATTAATTTAAACTGTCCGAAATTCACTCCCAGATCCAGTTTTCCTTCTCCTGTAATCGTACATTTTGAATTATCGAGTGCTACACTATTACCCGCTTCATCCGGACTATTCAGCTTTTCAACAGATGCTACTTTATATATATTTCCTTTGGTATTATAAGCGAGGAAACCTTCTGCCGTTACGAGGCTGGAGTCTGTTTCTGTTCGTTTCTGCGTAAAAAAGGAAGGATAAAATCCAAGACTATCAGAACTCAAAGAAATACCAACAGCCAGTTTTCGTCGCGTTTCATTCTCCGGTTTATTTACGGGGATATTTACACCTTTAGCATCAATATCACCACTAAAGCTAAACCAATCTACTTTTAATGCTTCTGTGCAATTATGATTCACTCTTGCAAAACCACTGAAATTAAGCAACGGATTACTTGCCTGAATAAAAACTTTTCCTTTATACTGAATATTAGTGCTTAACTGAAAATTCAGGGAATCAGCAATAATTCCATTGGCATATGTTTGCATTGATGTATCCACTCCAATCCGTTCCAGCGCAATCAAATGATTCACACCGGCCTGATCGGTATATGCATATTTTCCGGAACCGGAATAATTTTTACGACCGGTAATAGTAATATTACTTTGCTGCACTGTATGATATTTCGAACTGGTATTGGCAATAATAGTAGCGTTAATCAGCGGTCGCATCACTGCATTTTTTTCGATAACAATGGTGGCTGTATCATCAGGCATTATTGCCGCATCTGCAACAAGTATCTGCTTTACTTTTCTTGCTTTTATCAGATAATCAACAAGGCTGTATCGTGCAACTCCTGCATTCCAGCGCAAGGAATCCTGATATGGATTTACAGAGAGAAAATCAGATCCCTGAATATTCAGTTTTGCATTAGCAGGATCATCCGTAAACTCCACTTCCTTCTTATCCATGAACCACTTAAACTGAGCAATAAAACAAACGTATTGATTTAAAGGAAAACTCACATAACTTCCGGTTCCATTCGAAAGAAAATCACCAAAGCGTCCCTCCATGTCAATTTTTGCCTTCACATTTTTGGTAGAGATCGCCATTGCAGACTTATCATCTGACTGCAAATTAAAATCTGCTGTATCGGCGCCATAAATTTGCGGCTTAAAATAAAAATTGGATGATATAAGTTCCGATTCAGTATAAAGTGCTTTTCCATTACCTCCTACTCCTTTATTTGCCAATACCAGATTACCATCCAGATCAACTGTTTTATTATACAACGTAATGTTAGTATTTATTTTATTCACCAGCATTCTGTCCTTTATTGGCTGCCAGCTAATACTAACCTCATGTCCTGATGCCTGCGGAAAAGAAACACCTGCTACATTCTCCGACTTTAATTCAAACTCTGCTTTTTCAGATGTAGTAGAATCCGGAAAAAAAACAAACTCTGCAGCCTGTGTTGTGGAGCTTAAATAATCAATATGTCCCTTACCTTTAAATCCTTCAAAACTTAAATCAAGATGATCAAAAAATCGTCCTTTACCGCCATAAGCTGATAGTCCTTCGGCAGGTGTTTCTTTTTCAAAACCAAAGCTAAAGTCAGGACGAACAACTACCACCTCTCTGGATGGAGAAAAAATTCCTGCGGGATTAAACTCTCCTTCAAATGCAACACCGCTTTTTGCAAAATTATCAAGGCTGTCAATGGTAAAAGGATCAATTTTAAAATAGAAACGGTCGCGATCATAAACACCGTTATAGATGGATTGATCATCATAATAAACATACGATGGTTTTTCGCTTACAAAGACAGGATATTTAGGAAAATTTTTACGGCCAGATTTATTATCTGCACTATCAATGTACAATGTTCCGCTCACATTCTGCAAAGTGCTTTTTAACGGGACTAACTTTGGTTTTCCGTTCTCATCCAGATCACCCGATTCTACTTTAAGTCTTATAGAATCGATATTCTCCATATTAAAAAGAAATTTCTGGTAATCAAAAGAGAATTTCTTTCCAAAAAAATCTGTCTTCCCGGCATGTACTCTTCCGGAGAATTCCAGATTTCTATCCTTCTTCAATTTTATCTGTTGATCTTTCGGAACAATATAAACGCTTTGAGAATCGCTCAACATCACTTTTGAAACCCCTTGAAGATCCAGATCAAAATTAAGCAGGTTCAGCTTTGCATTGGGGATGGCATCAATTACAGAAGCTATCTCCAGTTTATCATAATCCGTTTTATTATTTCTAGCAGAAAGATAATAGTACAATTTATCATTCAATACAGCTTCATCAGTCTCACTATCAAAATTCACAAACCCTCTTTCGGAAAGATAAAAGATCAACGAACGCGCATTTGTTTCATTTACCTTCAGATATTTTGCCAGGTCAGGAATATATATAGTTCTGCTGTTCCGTTCTGCATACTGTTTTAGCATAAATAACGGATTAACTTCACTCATCCCCTGAATTTTCTCATAGCGAAAATCGGAGTAAAGGCTAACAGACTCCAAAATCATTTTACTCTCTCCCGCACCGCTCACCATCTTAAACTCCATAATAGGATCATCTATCTTCCAGTAAATAGCATCCACCATTAAATCCATTTGATGAAATGAATTGAAAAATGGCATTTGAATACCTGATTCTGAATTACGGATTAAGCTTAATTGTCTGTCCTTATTAATATATTTAAAATGAAGGCCGGGATGCGAGATGGAGTCCTTTTCAAACTTTATTAAGACTGCAGTATTATCTGCATTGATACGATCAGGTCGTATGATAAAACTTCTGGCTGAAGCAATGAGGAATGTTTTACTATTTCTTTTAAATATCAATGTTGCTTTCTGATCCTTAGTTCCTGATCCTATCATTTTATTCCCATGCATGGAAAATCCTCCACGGAAATCGGCATCTTTGATGAGCTCCTTTATATCGAGCGTTAAAATATAACTATCGAATCGCGGATAAGAAGCAGTTTCAGGTGTTATGTTTGCCAGAATTTTATCGGTTAACCTGCCTGTGAGTGGTGCTTTAAAATATTTTTTATGATAAAACGCTACACTATCGCTGGTAAAATCCGCTCCGGTTACATCAATATTTGTCTGACGTAAATCAGCATAAACATCATTAGGAGCAAAACCTGCACGGGTCCAGTACACTTTTCCACCGGTACCAATAAAGCGTTTTACCAATGGATAATAGATACCCTTTATGCCATAAATAACAGAGCTGTCGCCTTTAGAATAACATACAAGATCAGTATTTGCAAAGGTAATTGCAGGCATGCTGTCATATTCAAATATATAGGTAGATGAATTGGATTTCCATCTTGTTGAAGCGGATTCATAAAAGGTATTGGAAGCAAATAATCCGGAGCATGTTTCTATATAATCACTAAAAAGGCGGGTTTTGCCGGTAAGCATTTTATCCAGACTCTGATGCCATTTAATAAATGCTTCATTGCTTTGTCCGGAAGTACTAAAACCAATAAGTGCATTTATATAGTCCCTGAATTCAGGAAAAGGACGAAGGCGTTTGCGGAGCATAGCATTACTTACATCAGTTACCAATGCCTGTTGTGAAGGAGAAAGTTTACCCTGCAACCAAACGGGTTCAAATTTATCCATCAAATCATTGGCATCTTTTTTATTGGATGCCACCAAAAATTCTTTAACATCCTTAAACCATTGTGCAGGTTCTGAACTGAACGACTTTGGCGTTTGACCATTCACTTGCAAACAACATAAAACGAGTAATGAATACAGAATTCTAAATCGCATTTTATTATATATATCCATCCGGTTAATTATTTTTACGGAACACCAGACAACTCCAGCGATCCCTTTCCGTTCTTATTTCCTCATTAAGCCCCAACGATAACGCAGCGGCCACGATCATTGGTATATCATCGGCATAGAATCCACTCATTATCAGAAAACCATTCCTTTTCAGCCCAATGTTATAGGTCGTAATATCGTTCAAAATAATATTCCGGTTAATGTTTGCCAGAATTACATCATAAGCAAGTGGTTGAATGGCAGAGGCATCTCCCTGTAAAACCGTAATTATGCCTGCATGATTTTCCTTACAATTCTCCACGGCATTCTCAGCAGCAATCTGATCATTATCCACCGCTGTAATATCCGTGGCGCCCATCATATGAGAGAGAATGGCAAGGATTCCCGTTCCACAGCCCATATCCATCACACTTCTTCCTTTGAAATCCATTTGGAGCATCTGCTCCATTACCTGGGATGTAGTTGCATGATGTCCTGTCCCAAATGCCATCTTCGGCTGAATCACAATGGTATATGGAAATTCCGGACGCTCCGGATGAAAAACGGCTCGGATATAGACCTTCTCCGCAAGTACTACAGGTTCAAAATTGCTCTCCCATACGGCATTCCAGTTTTGGTAAGGAATCAGCTTTTCTTCAAAATGCAGCTCGGTAATTTCTTCTAAATCATCAAATGCATGCAGATACTCTTTATTGAACAAATGAGCGCCGATATAGGCCTTTACGCCTTCCTCCGACTCTTCAAACATCTCATAACCCATATCGGAAAGCCTTGCAATAACAACATCCACAAAAGGATCGGCAGGTTTTACCTTACAATTTAATTCTATATAATCCACGGCATAAATTTAAAAGTAGATTTGTGATTCTTTCGGGCACAGTACATTCTTTTATCAACATGAAAACCTTTGCGAAAACCATTCTTAATTTCTATGAAAGTCTTGATCCTGACTTTGAACTTCCCGCCGGTGTGGAAATGATGAATCCTTTCAAAAATGAAATCACATTGCAACTTGCCAAATCATTTTATTTGAAATTTTACAATGATAGTAACCCGAGAAGCTATGTATTTGGAATTAATCCGGGACGTTTAGGAGGTGGTATTACCGGCATTCCTTTTACCGATCCGCTGCAATTAAAAATAGTGTGTGGAATTGACCATAATCTTCCTTTAAAAGCTGAACTTTCCTCCGATTTTATTTATCGGTTTATAAAAACTTCGGGTGGACCCGAAAGGTTTTACAGTCACTATTTTCTCACCGCCATTTGTCCATTGGGTTTTACACAGTCAGGAAAGAACCTAAATTATTATGACTCCAATGAACTCTATCAACAAAGTCGCCCTTTTATTCTAAAAACGCTAAAAGAACAAACTAAGTCAGGTGCATTAAAGGAAACAGCATTTTGCTTGGGAGAAGGAACAAATCTGAAGTATTTTGAGGCTTTGAATAAGGAGTTAAAACTTTTTAAAACCATTATTGCACTTCCCCATCCGCGATGGATTATGCAATACAGGAGAAAAAGCATGGAGGAATATATAAAACACTATCAGAAAGTACTGCCCTGTGACTAATCAACAACTTATGGAAATTAGCTTCGTTTTGCCGTTATTTGCCTGGCAATTTGAACTATGAAAGCAAAGCTATTTAAAATACTGCAATTTATCGCTGCTTTGCTGGTGATTATGGAAGGTATCCGACAACTGGATTCCGGTTTTTATTTCCCCTGGTTCTATTTTATAACAGGAGTAGTGATGCTGAGTATGATTGCGATTCTCCCTTCTCTTAACTCCAAATATTATCTCACCGGCGCTGTAATTTATTTTTCGGAAGCCATTGTACTCTTCATTATTGCATTGCATTACTGGGGCGACTTTAGAAAATACGGTGCACTTTTATATATCGTTACGGCACTGTTATTATGTATTTCCGGTTTTCGTAATATTAAAAAATCCTGAGGTTAAATGAGTAAAAAAGTTCTGATAAAAAATATTCAATCTTTATTGCAGGTAAATCAAAAGCCTGTTAAAGGAGAGGCAATGAGTATGGTTCCATCGATTGAACAATCATGGTTGTTATTAAAGGATGGCTTCATTCATAGCTTCGGTAAAATGTCAGATGGTTTGCCCGATCTAAATGTTGATATTGTTACTGATGCATCAGGAAGAATAGTAATGCCCGCTTTTTGTGATTCACATACACATATTGTTTATGCCGGCTCCAGAGAAGGAGAGTTTAATGATCGATTGAAGGGACTTACCTATCAGGAGATTGCGGCACGTGGCGGCGGAATATTAAACTCTGCAGCAAAATTAAGGGAAGCAAGTGAAGAAGAGTTGTTGCAAAGTGCATTACTGCGGATGGATGAAATGATTTCTTACGGAACCGGTGCCATTGAAATTAAAAGTGGTTACGGCTTATCTTTGGAAAGTGAATTGAAAATGCTGAGAGTGATCAAAAAGATAAAAGAGATTTCTCCACTAACTATTAAAGCCACTTTCCTTGGTGCACATGCAGTTCCATTAGAGTTTAAAGATGACAGAGAAGTATATATATCACTTATCATCGATAAAATGTTGCCGGCAATTGGAGAAGAAAATCTTGCTGACTATTGTGATGTATTCTGCGAACAAAATTATTTTTCACAGAAGGAAACAGAGAAGATTCTGAATGCCGCTTTGAAATTTAATATTCTTCCAAAGGTTCATGCTAATCAGTTAAGTCGTTCGGGAGGTGTGCAGGCAGGTGTTGCAGTAAATGCAGTAAGTGTGGATCATCTGGAATATCTGGAAGCCGAAGAACTGGATCTACTGGCAAGATCATCCGTAATTCCTACTTTGCTTCCCGGTGCG
>JANOBN010000025.1:0-1751 GCA_031411675.1 Bacteroidota bacterium
CGGGTGAACCTATCCCTGCCAGGTTGCTCCTCAGCATTGCCTGCTTCCGTTTCAGTTCAACCTTGCAAATATTTATTATCATTACTACATTTACAACCTGTCAAAAAAACCAGCCACGTTCCGGATACCCATGAGTGACATTGCAAACTTGAAACTACAGCATGAAATTAGCTTTTAAAAATTAAAATAAAAAACAATGAAAACATTGCGAAAAAAAAGTTTGATGATTTTCCTCTGTACTATTTGTGCACTGGATGCACTATGCCAAAACACAAAGAAACCTGTTTATTATTTCAGTCCCCAATGGTCGCCCGATGGTTCTTCAATTGTTTTTGAGTCCACCAGAGATGGCAAATCTTCCATCTATACTATTGCTCCTGATGGAACTGACTTAAAGAAAATTACCGATACAATTTATAGTTACGGGCAGCCGGCATGGTCGCCCGATGGAAAGCATCTTGTATATTATGGAAGTAATCACCCGATGCAACTTTTTACAAATTCGCGGCAAGGCGGGGAACAGAAGCAGTTACCCACTCCAAGCCACGATGCATATCAACCTGCATGGTCAGTCTTGGATAAGATTGCTTTTGACTCCAGAGCACTCGGACAAACTCCTAACGATATAGCAATAATGAATACAGACGGAACAGGATTTACAAAACTGACAACGGATGAGCGCTATGAATGTTCATCTCCTCAGTGGTCGCTTGATGGAAAGAAAATTCTTTTTACGCGTTCTATTGCCATCCGCAAACCCTGGAAAGAAATTACGAAGGAGGAAATGAAACAAAAGAATAAAACGGGAGAGATAATGATTATGAATGCCGATGGTTCTGATATCCGAAATCTTGCATCTAACCTTATTGGAGAAGTCGCTCCTTTCTGGTCCAATGACGGAAATACAATTTATTTTATAACCAAACAGGATACAACGCCTGCGCTCTACAGTATGACGATGGATAAAAACAAACCTGAACTACTGCTTACTTTATCAGGCGTTATTTATAGTGCCAGTATATCACCCGATGGAAAAGTTATAACCTATGCGGCAGAAAGAGAGAAGAAGCATGCGGTGTATGTGCAAGATGTAAAAAGGAAAACGGAGATAAAAATAATTGGAGATTGATTGTTCAAACTACCTGCTAATCAAACTTGTAATCCTATGAAAAAGTTAAACGAAGCGCAGCGTGGGTATTCCGATAACATAAAAATTTCTTTAATCCCTTCTTCATTATCGGATATGCTTGGGCGGCAGTGATAATTCGCAACTAAAGGGATGAAATAAACAATAACATTATTTTACCAATTAACAAATCAGACCATGAAACTAACTCTCTTTTTTCTCCTGATGCTCGCTCTTATACAGTATAATTGCTTTGCTCAAAAGCGAGAACAGGAAAAGATTGATTCGTTACTTTTTCTTCTTAAAAATTATAAGTGGGCATGTCAAGATACTTGTTTAGGGGATAGTAATAAAATCAATATTCTTAATTCTCTCGTTCGGAAATTAAGTTTGAGGAAGACGGATACTGCTTTAGTGTTAGGAAATGAAGCACTTCGTTTATCGGAAAAGATTAATTGGCAAATTGGATTGGGACATTCTTTTGAAAATATTGGATGGGTACATTTCAAAAAAAGCGATTATGCTCCTGCACTTCAATTTTACTCTAAAGCTCTTGATATCTGGAACCACTTATTAACACATAGCATCACAAAAGAATTGCCTACATCAATAATTCTTAGAAAAA
>JANOBN010000026.1:0-10052 GCA_031411675.1 Bacteroidota bacterium
GTAATGCTTCCGGTGGAGGCTCCATTACAGGCAACATTTACTGATGGTGTGGCGTTAATGGCAACTGCTGTGGGTTGAGTAATTACTAGTGCTGTTGATTGCGTACAACCATTGGCATCTCTTACTACAATTTGATAATTACCTGCCGCCAATGCATTGAAGACATTACCTGCCTGATACGTAGTTCCGTTATTGATGGAATATTGAAGTGGTGCTGTTCCGCCGATGGCATTTATTGTAATGCTTCCGGTAGAGCCTCCGTTACAGGCTACATTAACTGATGGTGTAGAATTAATCGCAACAGGTGTTGGTTGAGAAATAACAAGTGCGGTACTTTGTGTACAACCGTTTGCATCTTGAACAACTATCTGATAATTTGCTGCATTTAGTGCATTGAAAACATTGCCTGCCTGATACGTTGTTCCGTTATTAATAGAATATTGCAGTGGTGCTGTTCCGCCGTTCGCATTAATTGTAATGCTTCCGGTGGAGGCTCCGTTACACGCCACATTAACAGAAGGTGTAGAATTAATTGCAACAGGGGTTGGTTGAGTGATTACCAAAGCGGTTGATTGAGTACAACCGTTGGCATCTCTTACTATGATTTGATAATTACCTGCAGCCAGTGCATTGAATACATTACCTGCCTGATACGTTGTTCCGTTATTAATAGAATATTGTAATGGTGCTGTTCCGCCGTTTGCAGTAATAGTAATACTTCCCGTGGAGGCTCCGTTACACGTTACATTGACTGATGGGGTTGAGTTAATCGCAACAGGTGTGGGTTGCGTAATGACAAGTGCTGTACTTTGTGTACAACCATTTGCATCCTGAACTACTATCTGATAATTTGCTGCATTTAGTGCATTGAAAACATTACCTGCCTGATACGTTGTTCCGTTATTAATAGAATATTGCAGTGGTGCTGTTCCGCCGTTTGCATTTATTGTGATGCTTCCGGTAGAGGCCCCGTTACAAGCAACATTGACTGATGGTGTAGAGTTTATAACAATTGCTACAGGTGGAACAATATTAAAAACAGTACTTACTGTACAGCCGTTCGCATCTCTTACTACAACTGTGTAGGCACCGGCTGCAAGTGAATTAAATACATTACTTGCCTGATAGGTTGTGCCGTTATTAATAGAATATTGATAAGGCGGCGATACGCCCGTTGCATTGATGGTTAATGAAGCATTATTTAAACCAACACAGGTGATCGGCAAATCAATGATGCTGTCTATTCGCGGTGCAGGCTGATCAGCAAGGTTTGCATTTATAATATCTGTACAACCATTAACATCTGTTACTATTATGCCATAACCGCCGGCAAGCAGACCGGAAAAAGTGCCTGATGCCTGATAAGTAACACCACCGTTAATACTGTATTGATAAGCCCCTGTACCACCAACTGCATTTGCAACAATTACCCCGTTGCTATTACTGCAGGTGGAAGGGGTAAGTACCAGACTTCCTGCAACAAGGGTTGGCTGTGTTATATTTACGGCCAATGTTGCTGTGCAGCCATTGGCATCTCTTACAATTACCTGATAGTTACCAGCAATCAGATTAGTGAAAATATTTGATGCCTGATAAGTAACGCCATTATTATTGGAATATTGAAGTGGAGGGGTTCCTCCGTTTGCATTTACAGTTATGTTTCCATTGCTGCCTGCAAAACAAGTTACATTTGTTTTAGGAGCAGATAAAATGGAAGGACCCGGAGCAGCCGGAATATTTACCACTGCAGATGTTGTGCAGTTGTTTACATCCCTTACTATTACATTATAATTTCCGGATGCAAGATTGGTAAAATTATTTCCCGCCTGATAGGTTACTCCATTATTAATAGAATATTGTAATGCCCCTGTTCCACCTGATGAATTGAATTGTATTGATCCGTTAGATGAGCCACAGGTAGTACCGGTAACAACAGGATTAATTACAATTACCGGTGGTGCTATTATTACAATATTCAAATTAACTGCGCACCCTAATGCATCTTCAACAACAATATCGTAACTACCTGCAGTCAGATTTATAAATGCATTGCCCGGCTGAAATGATACTCCATTGTTTATAGAATATTGCAACGGTGCAGAACCGCCTGATGCAGCTATTGTAATACTACCATTATTACCTCCGTTACAGGTTACATTAACACTGTTCACATTATTAATAACTGGAGCTGCAGTATTATTGATTACCGGAGTTGCAATAGCCGTACAACCATTCGCATCTCTAACAATTACATCATAGTTTCCTGCACCTAACCCGTTAAATACATTTGAAGCCTGATAGGTTGCACCATTGTTGGCAGAATATTGCAAAGCGCCCGTTCCTCCTGCCGCAGTAATGGTTAATGATCCATTATTTACATTACAGGTTGCATTTACGGTAACAACATTTGAAATTATTATAGGCGGTGGCTGAGGCACATTTACTACAGTTGATGCTGTACAACCATTAACATCACGAACAACAATAGTATAATTTCCTGCGGCTAAATTGGTAAGAACGTTTCCCGCCTGATAAGTGGTTCCGCCGTTGCCGGAGTATTGCAAAGGAGCAGCGCCCACTGCTGTAACGGTAATGGTACCATTAGTGCCGCCGTTGCAGGTTACACCAACTACTACTGTAGCATTAGTAACAGGACCAGCAGATACTGCAACTACAACATTTACTGTTGCAACACAATTATGAGAATCTTTAACCGCAATGGTATAGTTGCCGGAGTTAAGATTTGAAAAAATATTTCCCGCCTGATAGGTTACGCCGTTGTTTATTGAATATTGATAAGGTGTTGTTCCTCCACTGGCATTTATGGTTATTGAACCATTGGGTAATCCACATGTGGTATTTACTATAACAAATGCTGGTATGATTGCCGGTGGTGCCGTTATGGTAAAGAATGTTGTAGAAACGCAATTAGAATTATCATTTGTGGTTAACGAATAAGTTCCGGGTGCTAAGCCGGAGATTGCATTAATACCATTAACATTATTAAATTGTTGAATGATGGTTCCAGCTGCATTTTTCCAGGTGTAATCCCAAGGTGCATTGCCCTGACCGGAACCAACTGCACTGCCGGTATTGCCTGCACATACAGGATTTGTTACTGTTATTATTGGTGGAGGACAACAGGTTAATGTTGCCAGAAAATTTTGAATCGGATCGGTGGTACATGCTAATGATGTCCAGGAACCGGTTTCACCATCACCATAAGTATTTATAGCTACATTAAGACTTGCACCATTTACACATTGAGCTTGCGGTTTTGTACGTATTGACCAGCAAAATGTCCAGTCACAATTTATATTTCCGAAATCACCATAATTATCTCCGGGATTTCCATCAGGGAAGCCTCCGTTTATGTCACCCGCTGGTGTATCGAAAAAGAAACCCGGACCTGTAACCAAGCCTGTTGCAGAGGAGGTTACTGTGCCCGGATACCAGCCCCACACCCCTGCATTTGCACAAGTAACAGCAGGAACTGTAGTAAGCGTACTTAGGTCCCAACCATTGCCAAATGTTGGAATTACAGCATGAAGCCAGTTGGCAGATGTTTGATTAAAATCGGTAACCGTATAACAAAACGTAACCAGCTGACCGGCCTGATAGGTACCGTTTGTAGGCGGCGGATTAACTGTTAAATTACTACCAATAAGGCAGCCGTTACAATCATTATTATTTTGCAGGGATAGGTTGAAAGTGCATTGATCAGCAAGATTACCCCCACTTACCTGCAGGAAATAAGTGCCCGGTGCCAGTGCTCCAAATGAAGTATTTAAATTCCCTCCTGAACCAACAGCACACCCTCGTCCTAAAAGATTATTACAATTTACTCCGGAATATAAACCCACATTGGGATTCTGAAGTCCCTGAATCTGAACGTTTAAGATGGGTCCTGTAATGGTAAACGAGTACCAGACATCAGCGGCCGGACTTGCCATATTACCGGCAGGCTGACATCCGCCAAGTGTAGTATATGGAACCTCAGCAGTAGCGCAAATATTTGTTGTACTAAAATTAGCCCATGCTCCAACACCTCCCGTAGTTCCTACACATGCGGCCGGTAATGGTAAAGCCCCCAGATTTTGTGCCCCGGAACAGGGATCATTGGCAGGTGCAGGTCCGCCGGAGCAGGTAGGACAATTGCTTCCCGGACAAGGTACACAGCTAAAGCTGGCTCTCCATCCGGCGCGGGTAATGGTAAAATCAGACGAAAACACGAAAGTTAAACAGCCTCCGGTACAGGTAATTGGCGCAGGAATCGTAGTTCCGGTAAGAGTAGCAACAGGAACACCGGTTGCAGTAGGACCATTAAAAACATACAAAAAATCCCAGTTGTTTTCCAGATCAAACTGGGTAAAAGTTACCCTTACACATTGCCCTGAAACGCTGGAACACACGGTCATGGTGTCATCCAGATTGCTTGCATAATTTCCCCCCGGGCCTCCTCCGTCATTAAAATTACCGGAGCAGGTGGTAATATTGGAAGTTCCCATATTGTAATTCTGGGCACTTACCAACGATGAAAACAGCAATAAAAAGAAGAGAAGTAAGAGTCTATTCATCAACAATTGTTTTAGGGTTGAAATTCATCAATTTAAAACAAACGCATTGCCGATTCTCCCTCTCACAGGAGAGTTTTTTTGTCAGAAATAATTTCCAAAAAAAAGTGGTTCCTTTCATCATTTTTTCTCACATTAATAAGAAAAATAAGCGGCTCAAATTGTCACAATTTGAACCACCCGGCTATTTTAAGAAGTATAAATATAGGTGAAAAACAATAAATGACAAAAAAATAATTGGTGAATGGGATTTGTAACTTTAAGAACAGGTGTTCGTCCTACCTTTGCAAACACAAAAAAGTGGGTGAAATACCTCTTAAGCCAGGTCTTCACTTATAAATTACCTGATTTTGACTCCTGAACAGTATAATACTTGCGTAGATGACCATGCCGACGGCGTGTATCGATTCCTGCTGCATAATACCAGGGACAGCGAACAGGCAAAAGATATCGTACAGGATACTTTTGAAAAGCTGTGGATCAATGTCGCCAATGTGAATTATGAGAAATCAAAATCATACATTTTCACCACGGCATATCATACCATGATTGATAAAATCAGAAGAGGAAAAAAACAGGCTTCCTGGGAAGAAGTGAATGAAGGAATGCATTCCCACTCTAAACAATATAGCGACTTAAAAGAGATATTAAAAGAAGCAATTGATAAACTGCCCGAAATTCAGCGTTCCGTTATTTTGCTTCGCGATTATGAAGGGTACTCATATGAGGAGATTGGTGAAATAACAGGGTTAAATGAATCACAGGTAAAAGTATATATATACAGAGCGCGTGTGGCACTAAAAGAATATATTGGTAGTATGCAAAATGTAATTTAAAGAAAGATAAGGAAAAGGAGCATGAATATTAATAAAACAAATTACGGCGCATGGTTCATTGATTATTTCGATGGAACATTATCTGCTGAAAAAGTAGCGGAACTTTTTCTGTTTGTTGAACAACATCCGGAATTAAAAAATGAATTCGAAACATTCAGTCCTGTTGTTCTTAGCTCAGATAAAACAGTCTTTTCCGATAAAGAAAAGTTAAAGAGAAATATTATAACTCCTGACAATGTTGAAGGTTACTTAATTGCTGAATTAGAAGATGATCTGACTCTGGCAGATAAGATTAAACTGAATGATTTTCTGAAAGCAAATCCTTCATTTACCAAAGACAGGGAACTTTTTAAAATGACAAGACTTCAGACAATTACTGAGGTATTTCCGGATAAATCATCTCTGCGTAAAAAGACGATTCGTCCTTTAATTTCAAATATTCAGGTTTGGACAGCTATTGCTGCTGTGCTGCTGGTAATCATGGGAATTTTATATATAAATCGTCCGGAAGATCAGAATCGTACTGCTGTTATAAATCCTGTTGAACATAAAAATAATGTTGATTCATTAAATGATTTCTTTAATAAATCGGATGATATTCCTTCGAAAATAAATCGGGAGAATATTGCCGGAATTAATGCTAATATTCAAAATAATCAACTTGGAGCTATTCCTTCTGAAAAAGCCATTATCCGTCCCGAAAAAGTTGCCGCTCTAAATGAGAAAAGAAGAAATAATACAAACAATTTCACTAAAACAGTGACTACCGAAAGAGAATTTATTCAATGTACCGAAAGAATAGACATAGCACCGCAGTTTATTGCCTATGATTTAATTCCGGTGGAAAGCCCTGTATTATTGATTGGCTCAAATCAAAATGATATTGCACAAAACAAAAATATAATTCTTGATAAAATTTATGACATTAATGACTTTGCTGCCAAAAAAGTAAACGATGCCACAGGCGAGGAATTGCTATACAGTATGGAAAATAACCAAAGCCCTTCCGCAGAAAAAATCCCATTAAAAAGCAGACTTATAAAACTGGCTTCCTGGGCTATCGGAAAAATAAGTAATGAAAAAGTAAAAATGGAAACCACGTTTGATCAGGATGGCAATCTTGCCGCCTATCAATTAAATGCGGGTAAATTAAAATATGAAAAGGAATTTTAATTGGGACAATAATTATTGCTGTAACATTTCGAAAAAAGCATTCGTCTTAACAGCAACAAGAATTTAAAATAGTAAAAAATGAAAAATAATTTATTTACAGCGTTGTTTATATTCATCAGCACAGGATATATATCAGCACAGGTATCAGAGATCCGATCACTGGAAAATTTTAACAAGATCACTATCAGTGGAAATTCAAAAGTATATCTTACTAATGGATCACCTCAGGAAGTTCGTGTGGAAACAAAAAACAAACTAAGTGAAGTGCAGACTTCTGTACATAATAATTCACTTCACATTGACGGTAAGCCTTCATCTATATATATAACCATGCCTGCAATTGATGAAATCAGCATATCAGGATATGGCGAAGTGCATGCTAAAAATTCATTTACAGGTGAGAATATGGAAATAGGCATTTCCGGTAATGGAAAGGTTGTATTACCACTTCAGGTGAAATCAATAAATGTAGATATCAGTGGATTTGGGAAAGTAAAATTGACGGGAACTGCAGATAATCTTAAACTTGGCATAAGCGGCAATGGAACTATCAGCGCTGCAGAACTTCATGTTGTAAACAGTGATATAGAAATCAGTGGTGTTGCTAAAGCAAACGTTGATGTAACGGATAATCTTAACATGAAGGTTAGCGGAGTAGGATCAGTATATTATAAAACCGAACCAAAGAAAATTAACCGTGAGGTAAGCGGCATAGGAAAATATGGATTAATAACAAAAAACGAAGATGATACTTCTACCGTTAAAGTAGGCAACAAACGAATTATTATTATTGGTGGCGATGAAAAAACTGTGGATACTGATAAAGATGAAGATGTAAATATTGATATCAATATTGATACCGACAGTCCGCCGAAGCCACCCAAAAAAGCGCGATCGCACTGGGCGGGACTAGATATCGGATTTAATGGTTTGCTTAATGACGGAACAAGCAGCAGTCTACCTAAAGGATATGATTTTCTGGAACTGAACTCCGGCAAATCAGTAGTAGTAAATCTGAATTTCTGGAAATTCGATATCCCTTTATATAAACGTTATGTAATGCTTACTACCGGCATCGGACTCACCTTGAATAACTATCGTTTCAGTTCCGATAAAACACTGATATCTGATACCAACAAAGTTGTTTCCGGACTTGATTACAAAGAATCCGGTGAGCAGATTAAATATAATAAAAATAAACTGGCAGTAAGTTATGTTACAGCTCCGGTTTTAATTCAATTCAATACACATTCGCAATTAAAAAAATCTTTTCATATTGCTGCAGGAATATTATTCTCCTATAAATTCAACTCTCATCTTAAGCTGGTGTATGATGAAAACGGAGATAAGCAAAAAACCAAACGAAGAGATGAATTCAACATCGATCCATTCCGTTATGATGCTACTCTTCGTATCGGCTACAGAAACTACACTGTATTTGGAACATATGCAATGAGTGAGCTCTTTAAAAGCGGCCGCGGGCCCTCATTGCACCCTTTTTCTATAGGAATTCAGCTTACAGGATGGTAATTTAATTCATTATCAGGTCATATCAGTTGAAAGACGGCTCTTAAAGATCGTCTTTCTTTTTTCTATTTTTGCAGCCCGGACTATTAACGCAATTATATATAGTCCATTTAAAAAACTGCCTCCTTTATGAAAGATAAGATCATACAACTAGATGAGAAAATTGCTGAAGCCATGCTTGGTGGAGGAGAGAAACGCATTGCTGCACAGCATAAAAAGGGCAAGCTTACCGCCCGTGAGCGCATTACGCTGCTAATGGACGAAGGTACTTTTGAAGAAATAGGTATGTTGGTAACCCACCGGTCCTCTGATTTTGGGATGGAGAATGAAAAATATCCCGGTGATGGAGTGGTAACAGGTTATGGTCATGTGAATGGAAGGTTGATTTATGTTTTTTCACAGGAATTTACCGTATTTGGTGGTTCACTGTCAGAGACACATGCTGAAAAGATCTGTAAGGTGATGGATCTGGCTATGCAAAATGGAGCACCGCTGATTGGACTTAACGACTCAGGAGGTGCACGAATACAGGAAGGTGTTGTGTCGCTGGGTGGCTATGCTGATATTTTTTACCGTAACGTTATGGCTTCCGGTGTTATTCCTCAGATAAGTGCAATTATGGGTCCCTGTGCAGGCGGTGCTGTTTATTCTCCTGCCATGACTGATTTTATTCTGATGGTAGAGAATACCAGTTATATGTTTGTTACCGGTCCGAACGTTGTTAAAACCGTAACACATGAAGAAGTGACCAGTGAAGAACTGGGCGGTGCACAAACACATAGTGCAAAATCCGGCGTTACTCATTTTGCCTGTGCCAATGAAGTGGAATGCATTCAATATATAAAGCGTATGTTGAGTTATATGCCCTCTAATTGCGAAGAAACAACCCCACGACGTTCCTATTCCGGTAACAATGAAATGCGCCCTGCATTAAATAGCATTATTCCGGAAAACCCGAATCAGCCTTATGATATTCGTGATGTAATAAATGAAGTGATTGATGACACAGAACCCTTTTTTGAAGTACATAAAAACTTTGCAGAAAATATAGTTACAGGTTTTGCACGAATTGCTGGAAGAAGCATTGGTATTGTTGCCAATCAGCCGGCATTTCTGGCAGGAGTGCTGGATATACATTCTTCTACCAAAGCAGCACGCTTTGTTCGTACCTGCGATTGTTTTAACATTCCGCTATTGGTTTTTGAAGATGTTCCGGGCTTTCTTCCGGGAACTGATCAGGAATGGAATGGCATCATTGTTAACGGAGCGAAATTATTGTACGCCTTTAGTGAAGCAACCGTTCCGCGTATTACTGTAATTACCCGCAAAGCTTATGGCGGTGCTTATGATGTGATGAACAGTAAACACATTGGTGCTGATATGAATTATGCATGGCCCACTGCAGAAATTGCTGTAATGGGAGCAAAAGGTGCTGCAGAAATAATTTTCAAGAATGAAATCAATGCTGCTAAAGATCCTGCTGAAAAACTGAAAGAAAAAGAACAAGAATATATTTCACTTTTTGCAAATCCATATCGTGCAGCCGAAAGAGGATATATTGATGAAGTGATCCGCCCCGAACAAACCCGTGAGAAATTAATCAAAGCATTTGCCATGCTTGAAAACAAAGTTGCCAAGCTCCCGAAAAAGAAACACGGAAACATTCCCCTTTAGGGAATTAGAAGTTCTAAATTTTATTGCGGATTTTTAATTAGGAAATATGAGTTTATAATTTTTAAATGTTAATTTCCGGATGCTAAATTCAGAATTTCAATTTCTGAACCATAATTTCCAATTTAGAATTTCAAATTTAGAATTTAGAATTTCCCTTCACGGTGGTGGTATTTCACCATTCCTTCTCTCCTTCAAACTAATACTAAAAAAACGGTCTCCCTTTTTCACCACTTCAATTACTGCATAAGGATCCGTAAGCCATTTCATT
>JANOBN010000027.1:0-2427 GCA_031411675.1 Bacteroidota bacterium
CCGGGGTTGGTCCGGCCATTGCATCAGGAAGCCAGGTATATAAAGGTATCTGTGCACTTTTACCCATAGCACCTACAAACAACAGTAAAGTTATTGCTGTAAGAGTTGCATCTCCTGACGGAAATTCTCTGGCTGCACTGAACACCTCACGATAATTAACACTGCCGAAAGTGGTATAAATTAAAAATATGCCTAACAAAAAGCCCAGGTCACCAATACGGTTCATGATGAAAGCTTTTTTTGCTGCATTGTTGTAATCATTATTCTTAAACCAGAAACCAATTAGTAAGTAAGAACATAATCCTACACCTTCCCAGCCAGCAAACATTACAATATAGTTACTGCCCATTACCAGTAATATCATAAAAAACACAAACAGATTTAGGTAAGCAAAAAATCTGCTGTGATCCGGCTCATGATGCATGTAACCGATGGAATATATATGAATAAGCAGCCCTACTCCTGTAATCACCAAAAGCATTATCACTGAAAGCCTGTCAACAAGCAGAGAAAAAGAAATATCCATTCCGCCTGTTTTTATCCATTCGAAAAGCTTTATATATTCAGGTACTGAAGAATCTTCTTTCACATAAAAGAACAACGAACAACTGATCAAAAACGAACCAAACACCATTGCACTGGCAATAATTCCTGACAGGTTTACGGAAATACGCTTGTTTAAAACACCGATAACGATGAATCCCAAAAGCGGAAGAACAGGAATGAGCCAACTTAAATTAATCATTGTTTTCTCCGGAGTTAATTTTTACCATTTAAGTTTACTGAGTTCATTAATATCAACTGTACGAATATTATTATAGATCATTACCAGAATAGCGAGACCCACTGCAACTTCGGCTGCTGCTACTGCCATTATGAAAAAAACCATAACCTGACCTCCTGCATCATGATGGACGGTAGAAAATACAGTCAATAACAGATTAACTGCATTAAGCATTAATTCAATGCACATAAATATGATAATTGCATTTCTGCGAAACAGCACACCAAGCACTCCGATACTAAACAGTGTTGCTGCTATAATCATATAATATTCCACCGGCACATACTGTAACATTGAATTCATAATCAGCTGATTTGTTTTTTACCAAGCATTACTGCTCCTACCATTGCTGCCAGTAACAATACGGATGTTAATTCGAATGGCAACAGATATTGACCATACAACGCTTTGCCTAGATTCTTTACAGTTCCCACGGCTTCTCCGCTATCCTTTGCAACAAGTGGTATTGTTGAAGCATCCTTTGTAACAGATACAAGAACCAATAGTAATAGTCCGCCGCTAATAACAGCTGCTGCTTTCATTAATGTGTTTTTATGAGGTTCCGCCTCCTGATTCATGTTGATAAACATCAGTGCGAAAAGGAAAAGAACCATGATAGCTCCGGCATAAACTATTATATGTACTGCGAAAAGAAATTGTGCATTCAGCAATATATAATGACCCCCGATGGTGAAAAAGCAAAATATAAGATAAAGCACACTATGAACAGGCTTTCGTGACAAAACCACCATCAGTGCGCTGAAGATGGATAATACGGAAAGAATATAAAATGGTAAGGCTGGACTCAAGTGATTCTTTTATTGTTTAGTTTGGGTGGGCGAAAATAATATATTGATAAGAGATAGGAAAGATCTGTTTATTGTTTCCTGTGTGCAGTGGCTCTTTTACTTACATCTATTCGTTGATCAGCAGTTACTCCTTCTACCAGCTTATCTTTTCCGAAGATAAAATTGGCCCGGAGGACGTCTGATGGAACAATGCGGTCAGTAAGGAAGATGGCCTCTTTTGGACAAGCTTCTTCACAAAGTCCGCAATATATACAACGCAACATGTTTATTTCATAGATGGAGGCATATTTCTCCTCGCGATATAATTTTTCTTCACCCGGTTTTCTTTCTGATGCTGTCATGGTAATGGCTTCTGCCGGACAGGCTACAGCGCACAATCCGCAGGCAGTACAATTTTCCCTTCCTTCTTCATCACGCTTCAATACATGCCATCCACGATAAACAGGAGCAAAATCGCGCTTCACTTCCGGGTAAGAAACGGTTGCTTTCTTTTTAAACAAATGTCTGATGGTAATCAGTAACCCCCCAAGTATTGCAGGCAGATATAACTTCTCCATAAAAGTCATCTCTTTGTTTACTACAATCCTACTTCTCTTCGTCAGCGCTTGCATATTTTATTTCTTTTGAGAAATCCTGTTATTATTTTTATTCAACTACTATAAGGAATGGCTTACTTTAATTAGCAGATTAGCAGATTAGCAGATTAATGAAAATTAGTAACTCAATAACTAATAACTCAATAACCAATAACTCAATAACTAATAACTCAATAACTAATAACTCAATAACTAATAACCAATAACTCAATAACCACCTGTTTTATTTCCTTTGATG
>JANOBN010000028.1:0-11499 GCA_031411675.1 Bacteroidota bacterium
AGCAAAAAACATTAAGAAAAGAGTAAGCAGCTATTTTAACAAAAACCAGCAGAGTGCGAAGACCACACGAATGGTATCTCAAATCAATGACATAAAATATATTGTTGTTGAAACAGAATATGATGCTTTATTGCTGGAGAATAATCTGATAAAAAATCATCAGCCCAAATACAATATCAACCTGAAAGATGATAAGACCTATCCATGGATCATCATCAAGAATGAACGCTTCCCACGTGTTTTTTACACCAGGAAATATATTAAAGACGGGTCACAGTATTTCGGTCCTTATGCAAACGGTCCGATAATGCATACATTACTTGATCTTATCAAAGAAATATATAAACTCCGCAATTGTACATTTAATCTTTCAGAAGAAAATATTGAAAAGAAGAAGTTCAAAGTTTGTCTGGAATATCATATTGGTAATTGTAAAGGTCCGTGTGAAGGGTTACAACCACAGCAGGAATATGATGAAAGTATTGCAGGCATACGTGAGCTGCTTCGTGGTAACATCAATTGGGTGATACAACGTTTGGAGCAACAGATGAAAATTAGTGCCGGTAAGTATGATTTTGAACAGGCTCATGTTTTCAAAGAAAAAATAGATAAGCTGGAACGCTATAAAAGCAAATCAGTTGTTGTAAATCCTTCTATACACAATATTGATGTCTGTTCATTTATTATGAGTGAAGATGTTGCATTTGTTAATTTCATGAAAGTGATGAATGGGGCAATCATACAGTCACAAACCATTGAAATGCGGCGTAAGTTAGATGAGGATCAATCAGAATTATTATCAATCGCCATCAGTGAGTTAAGAGATCGTTTTAAAAGTGAGTCAAAAGAAATACTGGTTCCTTTTCTGCCTGATGTTGAAATACCGGGTGTTACTTATATCATTCCGAAGATCGGAGATAAAAAACACTTGCTTGATCTATCTGTTAAAAATGCATTTTACTTTCAGAAGGACAGAATGGATCAGCAGGACAAGCTGAATCCGGAGCATCGTATTGAAAGACTGATGACACAAATGCAAAAAGATTTACGTTTGCCGGAGAAACCCTATCATATTGAATGTTTCGACAACTCCAACTTTCAGGGTGATCATGCTGTTGCTGCAATGAGTGTTTTTAAAAACGGGCGCCCTTCTAAAAGTGATTATCGTCATTTTAATATTAAAACAGTAGAAGGCCCTGATGATTTTGCGTCTATGGAAGAAGTGATTTACAGAAGATATAAAAGAGTGTTGGAAGAAAATCAGACATTGCCTCAACTGATTGTTGTAGATGGAGGAAAAGGGCAATTGTCTGCCGCACTGGAAAGTCTGGACAAATTAAATCTGCGTGGAAAGATGAGCATCATTGGTATTGCAAAAAGACTGGAGGAGATTTACTTCCCCGGAGATTCATTACCTATGTACCTTGATAAAAAAAGTGAAACCTTAAAAATAATACAGCAATTAAGAGATGAAGTACATCGTTTTGGAATTACACATCATCGTTTAAAAAGAAGTAAAGCCACCATTAAGACAGAGCTGAGTAATATTAAAGGTATCGGGAATGCCACTGCAGAAAATTTACTGTCTCATTTTCGTTCGGTGAAAAAAATAAAAGAAGCAACAGAAGAAGATATCAGTAGTGTTGTTGGAAAAGCAAAAGCTAAGCTTGTTAAGGATTATTTTAATGATAAGAGCGAACTCCCATCAGAAGAATAACCTAAAGCTGGCGCGCGCTTGTAGCGCGTGACTATTTAAAATCAATAATAGTAACCTGATCATCAAATGCAGTTGTACTGCATACCCCAAGCATTAATCAAAGCGCTGGTTCAATTTTGACAACCGTTTACGGATTTAATAACTTTTTGAAAAGATTCATTTTCGTTTTGCAGAATGATTTCGCTACATTACTGAAATCTTGACCTTATTAAAAGTCATAAGTCATAAAATTAGACTTAAGCCAACATTTCGGATAAATATTAAACATCATTTATCTGATTAACGTTACCACACCACGTTTTTCTCTTTCATCGCCGGTTATTCTGTCGTTCCACACCAACCGGTAAACATAAACGCCTTGCATTGCTTTTGCTCCGTTTCTTGCATTGCCGTCCCATGATCGGTTGATATTGCCGTTATTATCAAAAACAATTTCACCAAAGCGACTATATACAGTTAAATTAAATCCGGAGACATACCATCCGGAGGCATTAAAAGTTTCATTATGGTCGTCATTATTCGGGGTGAATGAAGACGGAACATATATATAAAATTCAGGATCCACCCATATTTCCTGCTCCATAGTATCCGTACAATTCCATTTGTTGGTTACAATTTGTTGCACAACATAACGTCCGGTATCGGAGTAAGTGTGGGATGCAGGATCTTCATAAGTAAAGTTACCATCACCAAAAAACCAGGCTACGGCAATCAAAGAATCTCCGGAACTGGTATTGATAAAATCAAAGGAAGGATTTTGTATGGATGCACGATAAGGAACAGGATAAAAAGAAGCCCTTGGAACAGGATTAATACTAATGTTTGAAACAACAGTATCATCCACACAAGAACCATTTAAAGCAGTAAGGTAAATGGAATATGATCCGGAAGAATCAAAAACAAATGACGGTTCAAAACCTGTTGCAATAGCACCTGTTCCATAGGTCCATTGATAAAAATCAGCATTTAAAGAATTATTAATTGTTTGTACAAGATGTACACATGGATCCTGATTCAGTAATGAAAAAGATGCAGTAGGGAATGGCAACAAGTTAATTTGATTAGTTATTGTACTTGAACATTTAGTAACCACGTCGGACACCGTTAATGTAATAACAAAATTTCCTGTATCATTATAAACCAAAGCAGGTGAAATATCAAGGGAGTCGATAGTTGAATTACCCAGATCCCAGATGCTTGAAAACGGATTTGCAGCTGTAGAATTATTAAACAACCGCAACGTATCATTGCCGCAAACAGGAGTATTACTGGTAAAATCAGCAACAGGAAGTTCAATCGGATCTACCAGAAGAAAGGAGGAATCGAGACCACATCCGTTTGGATCAGATGCATACAAGGTTACAATGCGGGCACTGTCATCAGTATATATATGATTGGCAGGATTGGTAATTGCATTAAATCCATCACCAAAAAGCCAAAGTATATTTGCCGAAGAAGGAGTTGTAATGGCAGTAAACACCACATTTTCATTAACACAAGGCGTTAAAATGGAAGCATTGGCAATAGTATGTACTATTCCCGGATGAACAGTAACTGTTTGAATGCTAGTATCGGAACCGCATTTATTAAATGCAACAAGCATTAACTGATAAACAGAGTCATTAACCAGTGCATATAAAACCTGATCAGGAATATTTTTAGTATTTGAAAGTAACACCCCGTTTGCATACAGATGAACACTGTCAATTACTCCTGAAGATGCATTCAAAAAATCAATAGTATCCGGTGAGCAAGGGATTCCCTGAAAATAACCAAGCAATGCCGTAGGTGGCACTTCAACGATTACAATCTGGCTGTCGATTGCTGTTCCGCAACTGTTCACACTGGTTAAATAAGTTGTTACAATAACCGAATCGCCGGTTGATGCAGATATATATTGTTGTGAAGGAGGAGTATACAGATTGCTGCTTTGTGCATTTCCGAAATTCCAGGTAAATGTTGTGTAAGTATTATTGGTACTAAGATTGGTAAAATCCGTTGTTAAAGGGGAACATCCCTGAGGAGTAACAACAGTATAGGAAGCATTGGGTGCACCTATAACAACAATATCTTCCGTTGCTGTATCAGTACATCCTGCTACATCCTCAAGATAGAGTGTAACATTATATATATTCTGAGAAGGGTAAATATGCGTTACGTTATTTCCGGTAATTAATCCGGAAGCATCACCAAAATCCCACGTTGAGACCGTACCCGGAATTGTGTTTGCTAATATTAAAGTATCCGCTATGCAAAGTGTATCTCCAAGTAAAGCAAGTGATGCAACAGGAGGCGAGCCAACCAAAACGATTAGCGTATCATGAATGATACAGGTATTTTCCGTTACTGTAAAAACAAGTGTATCGTTACCGTTTGATATTAAAGAAGGATCGTAGGTGCCATTTGGATTAACAATGCCGGTGCCTGTCCATGAAAAAGCGAATCCTGCCGGCAGACCTGTAAACTGATAAGTTCCTCCATTGCCACAAAACGATGTATCATTACCTGCATTAACACTTACTCCGGTAACATTTACATTTACTGTATCTCCCACCGTACAATTTCCTGATCCACTTGAATAGGAAAGTGAATTGACAGATAGAGTTAACTGGTAAGGATTAATTTCAGCAGGTGAAAGAACATTATTATTAAGATACCATGTAACACCGGCCTGGGTTGGCAATATATATATTGGATCTTCTTTGCAAAGATTAATATCTGAAATACTTAAATAAACCGGAGGCTGTACCACAAATGTATCCGACAATGTTGTTGTACCACAATCGTTATAAGCGGTAAGCGTCATAAAATACGAACCGGATCCATTAATATTGATGGCATTTGGTGTATAAGATGTAGTAGAATCAACCGTAGTACCACCAATGAGTCCGGTAGTCCATAAAACGGAGTCAACCGCTGAGCCATTGAATTGAAAATAATCTGTCAGCAAATAAGAAAATACACTATCACATCCGGGAACCAGCGTATTTATCTGATTTAGTTGTGGTGATTGATTCACAGTAGCAACAAAATTACTTACCAGATTATTACATCCGGGAGAACTGATTGTAACAGAATAATTATTGATTCCACCATTAATAAACTGCATAGAAGGAGCCTGAGAGGAACTGGTACCTGTTGTAAAATTTAATGTGCCGGGTTGCCAGCTATAGGTTAATCCTGCAGGACAGGCAGCAGGTTGAATAGTAACATTCAGCGTATCACAATCAACAATTAAATCAGGAGTAACACAAGCAACAGGCAACACACCAATTTGCAAAGTATTGGTAAGTGTGTCAATTGCACAACTGCTTTCCACAATGCACGTAAGAGTATAAATACCCGGTACTGCATAATATATCGGCCCGGGATTATAAGCGAAAGAAACCGGAAGATTGCTTCCCGGGAATAGCCATGTATAACTGACAAGCAATGGCGGAATATTAAAATACGACAACGGATCAATGGTTGCATGTTCACAGGAATCAGGAATAGCACTTACTGATACATTGGGTCCTTGCGTAAAGTGAATTAACGTATCAAAAGTACAATCCGGTGTAGGACCAAAGCAACAGCCGGTAACATCGAGATGCAGATAAGGATCAGGGGATGTAACACCGCTTACATTTACTGTTGGTGTAGCTGTTGTTGCCTGGTTAATAGTAATTGTTCCATTATTTCCGGGAGCAGACCAACTGTAGGATGAAACATTGGCACCGTTAGCTACCGGGAAAAAGGTAATAGTAGGTGGAACACAACTATCAAATAAATTTAATACCGGATTAATGCTTGTTGGTGGCTTTATATGTATACTCTTATTATAACTGGAAAAACCACAACTATCCCCCGGGCTTGAGCCATGTTGTGTAACCACTAGTGAAACAGTATAGTTTCCGGGTATAGCATATGCATAGTCAGTGATCGGCGGATCAAAAATTGTTGCCGTTCCGAAAGGATCTGTATAGGTAATTCCGGTAATTGGTGCTGAAGTATCGCCCCATGATAAAACATATGTTGCCGGAGAAACCTGTTGTGAGTTAGCGCATGTTTTCATAAGTAATGATGCTACTTCAAAAACACAAATGGAATCATCGGGAAGAATAACAAACTCTACATGAGGCCTGAAATGTAAAGTGATTGATGTAACAAATTTTTTAAAGCTGTATGCACCGGCTGTTGCACAGGTATCCAGCACACAAATAGTAATATCCTGTGGTAAAATACCACCCGGAGGTGAAGGACAGGTATCAGGGTCGTAGGTGTAATGATGATAAACAGGTCCTTTAAAATTGCCTCCGAAAGCACTATAAGTTCCGTCCTGCCAGCAGACATAAATAGAATCAATATTTCCACTTGTACTGTCAATGCTTATACCTGCTGAATCGCCAATACAAAACACGCCACTTCCTAAAGAGCTGACAGAAATATTTACTGCGCCACAACCGCTTGATGTACTATAATTATCACATGCACATTGGCTAAAGCCCTTTACTGCAAAAAGCATAAAAACTGCAATTAAATACCAATACATCCGCTTTGGGGCAGACATTTTCTGTTTTTGCATTTTATTTGAATGATATCCCCGACGTTATCTGTCTTCGAATAATTTTAAGGACTCTAAAGGTAAGATAATTCAAGCAATATTATTGCATTTTGAGAGGAAAACGAAGGGAAAACAGGGGTTTATGGTCAAAATCAGTCATGGCCTTGTAAACAGTCATTTTTAGCCTGTGAATGACGACTCCAGGCCCTTTGAAAAAGTTGGTTTTCTCCTCTAAAGCCGCATATTGCTCAACCAATCGTTATTCATTCTCCCTTATTTCGGTATATTTCTGATATCCGGCTGCGTTTCCGCTTATTTAGAATTAACTAATATCGAGCCTATATGCACCTTACACTTTCGGCTAAAGTCTACCCCGGAATGCTGTATGTCTTCCTTTTTATTAATTAGGTCGTTTTTAATCTTTTCATGATAATCCCATCACTATCTTGGTCGCAGAAAACAATCATCATGAACAGAATAAAATTATCCATAGTAATGCTGTGTTCACTTTTAACAGCATGCAACCCGTCGAAAGTAAAAGACAATTCAGGAACTGATGAAAATAAAAAGATTCAGGAACTGATTGGCAACTATTATGAAGAGCGCCTTAAACTCTATCCGATAGAAGCAACAAGCAATGGCGATAACAGATACAATGATCAGTTGTATGTTGACATTTCAGAAGACTACAGAAATAAAACACTGAAGTTTTTTCAATCGCAGAATGAACTGCTTAGTAAAATTGATTATAAGCTACTGAGTGAAGAAAATAAAGTCAACTATGATATTCTTAAATGGGAGCTGGAAACTTCCGTGGAATCATATACCTATCCTGATCATTTAACACCTATTAATCAATTCTGGAGTTTTACACTTTCATTTCCGATGATGGGTTCCGGACAAGGTAACCAACCATTTAAAACAGTAAAGGATTATGATAATTTCTTAAGTCGTATTTCCAAATTCCCGGCATGGTGTGATCAGGCTGTTGTTAATATGCAGGAGGGTGTAAAAAAACAAATTACTGTTCCTCAAATTTTAATGAAGCGGGTTTTGCCACAAGTGGAATCCATGATTACAAAAGTACAAGACAACACCTTTTATCTTCCAATAAAAACAATGCCTGCGGATTTTTCTGCTGACGATAAAAAAAGACTGGATTCCTTATATGCTCAGGCTATTGAACAATCCATTATCCCTACCTATAAAAAACTATATGAGTATATAAAAAATGATTATCTTCCTAATTGCAGGACAACCATTGGAATTGGTGATATTCCGGGAGGAAAAGAGCATTATGCTTATCTGATAAAATACTGGACCACTACTGATTTAACTGCCGATTCTATTTTTAATCTTGGCATGAGTGAAGTGAGTCGTCTGCGTAAAGAAATGGAAAAGATAAAAGATGGAACAGGATATAAAGGTGATTTAAAATCATTTTTTAAATACATGAATAACGATGCACAATTTTTTCCTTTTAAAACGGCGGGAGAAGTGATCGATTCCTTCTATTCCATTCAGGCTACGATGCAACCTCAGTTGAACAAATTATTTGATAAAGTGCCACGTTCCAAATTTGAAGTTCGTCAAACCGAAAAATTCCGTGAAGCCAGTGCAAGTGCTGAATACAATCAGGGTACTGCAGATGGTTCACGTCCCGGCATATTTTACACACCAATTCCAAACCCAAAAAAATACAACACTTTTGCAATGGAAGATCTCTTTCTGCATGAAGCAATTCCGGGTCATCATTATCAGAATATGCTTACCATTGAAAATGACTCTCTGCCAATTTTCAGAAGATATATATGGTATGGTGCATATGGAGAAGGCTGGGCATTGTATACAGAATCACTCGGTAAAGAACTAGGATTATATCAAAACCCTTATCAATATTTTGGCGCGTTAAGTGAAGAGATGCATCGTGCTATCCGTCTGGTTGTTGATGTTGGAATGCACATGAAAGGATGGACCAGAGAGCAGGCAATTGCGTTTTCACTGGAGAATGAAGGAGAAGATGAAGCAGCAGTTACGTCAGAGATTGAGCGTTATATAGCAATACCCGGACAAGCATTATCTTATAAAATCGGTCAGTTAAAAATTCGTGAATTAAGAGCTAAAGCAGAGAAAGAACTGGGAGCTTCCTTTGACATTAGAAAGTTCCATAACGAAGTTCTTAATGAAGGGTGTTTACCACTTCGGGTACTAGAAGAAAAAGTTGATCGCTGGATTGCAAAAAACAAGAACACATAACCATAAAAATGCATGCATAAAAGATAATTTTTGAATAAAATTAATATTCAGAAATTATCTTTTAATAAACCGTACAGCAGAATCCCCGGAACGAATTATATATATTCCGGGTGGCAAGAAATCAATGGATAAATTTATATTTTCCTTTTGATTACTATTTAACCGCTTCTCTGCAACTTTCTCTCCGATTGCATTGTAAATTGTAAGAGACTCCATTACATTTTCAATAAGGATAAAATCTTCTGCAGGATTGGCTGAAATGATAATTAACCCGTTGTTTGAATCCTGATCATCTGTCCGTAATCCGCACGGTTGTAAAAGCTGAGTACGGGTACTTCCATTTCCACAAGTATTATTTGCTCTTACTTTCATACTGGATGTTGCTGTTACATTAGCAAAATTCACGGTAATGGATGTAGCTGTTGTTGTAAAAACATTGGTTGAAGATGTTATTCCGTTGGCAGTAATTAATGCGCCTGTTGGTGCAGTCCAGGTGTAATTAGTTGCCCCGGCTATTGCAGCAATTGAATAAGGTACACCAATTTCATTAGGGCAAACAATAACGGAGCCGGTAATAGAAGGCGGTGTTGCAGGTATTGCGCGAACAGTAAGATTTCTTGCAGAACCTGTTCCACAATTATTGCTTCCTTTAACTGATACAGTTCCTGTGAAGTTTACTGAAGGAAAGTTTACAGATATACTATTGCTACCTTGTCCGCTAACAATTGTTGCACCTGAAGGAACAGACCAGACATAAGTTAAACCATTAACATTTGTAATAGAATAAACCATATTGGTTTTTCCGCATAAGCTATAGGTAGTTCCTGAAATTACTCCGGGTGTTGCAGGTACGTTTCTGGTAATTGTTAAACTACTTACAGGGCTGCTTCCGCAGGAGTTTGTTTTTAAAACAGTAATAACACCATTGGTAGTAAAACCGCTGTTATAAGTTACATTGATACTTCGTGTTCCCTGACCATTGTTTATAACAGCACCGGTTGGCACATCCCAATCGTAAACAACACCTTGTACCAATGCTGTGGTGTAAGTGCGTGTATCACCCGGACAAACTTTTGCACTTCCTCCGGATACACTTATAGTGGTAGGTGTAGTGGGCAGCGGTGCTGTTGTTACATTTACGGTATCAGTGCGGATAATAATTCCATTATCAATTCTTAACCAATAGCTGGCATTTGCAGATGGTGATACTGTTATTTGTGCAGTAGTTGCACCGGTTGACCATAAATATTTAAACTGTCCCTTAATATTTGGTAAAAGGGTCAGTGAAGTTCCGGCACATATTGCAGTATCTTTCATAAGAAATGTAGCTCCGTTAGCGCTTGCAGCAGGAAATGTTATTGCATATAATTTAGGCAGCACCGGGTTATTCGGATAATGGCTTTCAATAACATAAAGTACATTATTATCAAGATAAGCATCTACAGGATTTTTAAAGTCGTAAGCAATACGATAACAATTCATGGAATATTGTCCGCTGGCATCTTTATACAGAGCAAGTTGTAAAAGATCCTGACTAACATCACTAAACGGACCGATGCTTCCATTTGGCAAAGTGCCGGTAGTGCCTGCTGTACCTTCAGTGTAGCTTAACATAAATGCACTGTTACTATAAGGTGCTGCCATCTTCCCGTTCTTGTCAAATACGAGTCCAAGCGGGGAACGATGCGGTGTAAAACTCGTTATATATATACCTTCGTCTCCGGCATCCCTTACTGCTCCTGTTGTTGCATCCCTGAATTTATCCGCATCAGGCCCATAGTTTCTAACCGGCTCAGTTAAAACTGTACTTCCGACTTGCGGATATGCAGGGTCATTATAAAAATAGCCATTAGTCCAGGCAAGACAATTATGATTAATGAGTAAATCCGTATTTTGGTTATAATTTGAAAATTGCATACCTGTTGCATTGCCTCCCATTCTCCAGGGAAATCCATAATGATTATTCTGCCTGATCCAGTTCAGTTCTTCAGGATCATCTCTGTCGCCTGAATTTTCAGTTCCAAGAAGATCTCCGTTAGGTGCCAGTGCCAGATCAAAAGTGTTTCTTACACCGCGGCTATATATATAAGGGCCTGAATTGAGAATTACAGAATCATTCGGTAAATAAATAGTAGTTGATGGATTTACAGGAATTCTGAAAATTTTACTGGTGAGCGGTGCTTCTCTGGTATTGGGGAACAAACCACCTGATGTCTGTACTTCCCCATGATCGGTACGTGAGCCACTTCCTATAAATAATGAATCGTTACCTGAAGAAAGACATATACTGCTGAAAGCATGATCAAATAAAGTTGCAGTGCTTGGGTAAGTTGCAGTATATAGCAAAGTATCCCATGCCCAGGTATTTACTGTTTGAAATTTGCCTGCCATTACCAACCCCAATCCTGCAGTGTTTGGCGACTTTCTGTTTCCGACCAAATAAATCATGCTATCCTTGAATAACATTCCCTGCAGGTAATTTATGTTATGTTGAGTAGCACTTGACACTAAGTATCATAATAGGAACTTCCGGATTGAATAATTTTATATATATTACCGTTAAACGTGATATAATATAAATTGTGATCAATGGGATTTCTCGCAATACGAACTGCATTTGCTTTAACCTGCATCAAAGAAGCAACTTGTAATGCAGGATCAGAAAGTTGAGGCAATTGAGCTGACGTTGCAAAAGAACAGGCTAATAAAAATAATAATACAAAATTGTGATATGTTTTCATTTGGAAAATAATTTATAGGGTAATAAACAAGAATTACAAATTTATAGAAAAGGAAAAATAGGGCTTTATTACCGAAGCTGCAAGCATAATTATTTGCAGAATTAATACTTTAGTATTTAAAATGCACGATTCGTCCCCTCGCCGTTAAAATCGAATTGTTCACCTAATAAATAGTGCCGGTTACCTACAAAATACAATAGTGAGAAGTATCATTAATGCCTACAAAATAGTGGTGCCGGATA
>JANOBN010000029.1:0-9283 GCA_031411675.1 Bacteroidota bacterium
TCATTAAATTTGCAGCAAATGGCAAACTGAATACAGTTAATGTTATCAGGAACTATTAGAAACAATCATTTTACAGCATTTAATTTATATGATACATCAATACAAATTACTGTTACTTTCTATCTTTCTACTAATTAATAAAAGCTACTCTCAAAATGTAATGCAATCGAAGACCTTTGTGGAAACCTGTTATAATAAGACGGATTGCTTTATGATAAGTAATTCAGGTCAGTTATTTGTAAATAGTCTTACCGGTGAGTTTATTGTACAGGTTGACTTCAATAAATTTAAAATTGGAAATGACACACTGGACGATTGGTTAAATGATTTATCAAAAACATATTTAATATTCAAAGCCCAGCTAAGTCCGGTTGATGTAAACATTATGGTTGGCAACACTAATCAGAGCTCCATGCCCAGTATTGTGCCCGGCACTATAACTTTCAATGGTATTACCAAACCCTATAAGCTAGAGATTCATTATTCCGGAAGTTATGAAGAAAGAATTCCTAATAGTGAGTTAAATTATCCTGCCCGGGCAACTATAAGTACACAAATTGCTTTTCACGCTAAAGATTTTAATATCGGAAACAGGAAACACCATTATACCAAAACAATTCGTAAATCCATTGCCAGAGGCTATGTTAATGAATGGATACCTGAAATCGATAATTTTATTAAAAATTAAGACGTAAGAATTAAAGCTTTGTAAAATATTCTTCAATACCCTAAACCTTCCCATTCTGCACTGTCTGATGCGCCATGCCTGCTTAGTTGACTTGTGCACCGTCCTCACTTAACTGACTTGTGCATTTAAATCATTAATTAGCTGTTTACATACATATTAACCAAAACTAAAAGAAATACGATGTAAAAGCACTTGATTTTTCAATCAATTGTAACATCAAAGTCATGTTCTACAAATCTGCGAAATATGGGAAGGTTTCCTTTTGCACAGAATTTACTTTCTCACTTTTATTCTATAAATAAAACCAATCTGTGCATAAGGAAAAATATCTTTTTCACCCTTTAGAATTGCATTATGTAATGTGATTCCTAAACCGGCTGAAAACAATAAATTATGCTTGATGGAAAATATTGCTGTATTATTAATTGTCCAGACTCCACGCCAGAAAACTTTATATTTATTATTTAATGAAATATTTTGTGCATAACCCGGGCCAGGCAATGTCACCCTTCTAACTGGAAATCTCGCCAGGTTAATATCTGCATTCAAAGTTATTTTATTCTTTTTAAACCATGCATACATATAGCCTAAATTATAACCGATATTTTTTCCCTCTTCCCATCTTACATATTTGTCACTTTCAAGGTTTTTCATAAATCTACTACAATGATCAAAAGGATGAGGACCACCATAAATTGTAGTTCTTTTCCAGGAAACAAATGCGGCACCGGCAATATAATTTATACAAGGATTGTAGTGAACACCCATAATTATACCTAAATAAACCGGTGACTTTTTTTGAATGCTAACAGTGGTATCTGGTTCAATTTGCCCTTTTTCAATGCTAATAGAATAGCCAAATATACTTCCGTGAAAAAAAATTAATGAACAAAAAGTTAAAACCTTCAACGAAGCGTAGTGCATACTGTAAATATACGAAAGTTAGTTATATTTAAACTGCGTCTGTTGCATTCTTGTGCGCCGAACTGGTGTAGCAGACTTGCGCCATAAAATTTTTAAGAATGATGCTGCCATAGCGTTTAACCTCCCTTTATATAAAACTCCATTAATATCGTTTTAGTTTATATTCCGAAATGCCAATTTAGCCCGCTAAAGCCTCATGTGCTATAGTACACTATACTCTTAGGAATCAGAGGAAAGCAATTATCAGCTAAAGTTATTATCTTCACTTTGCCGTTTCTGAATATGAAATTGCTGTTATTGAGATACATTTAATTAAGAATGTCTATGATGCTAGTCCTGTTAAATAAATCTTTACCTTAGTACTTCTTAAATGACGGGCAGGGCACAAGTCCAAAAAGACTTGTGTCAGTTGGATTAATTTATATTTTATTCCCGTATATTTGATACTTAGTACATACTCCATAAAACAAAACAATCTGCTTTTTATGAAATCAATAAAGTATCTTATCTGCCTGCTTACTTTCATATGTTTTTTACTTCCTAAACACTGTTCTGCACAAAATAAAAATAAATCCAATATATTTAAAGAAATGCATGAAGAAAAAACGGGCGATCCTTATTTGCCAAATGCATTTAAAAATAAGAAGGTGTCATCGGCTTATAAATACTCCAACATAAAGCCCAATGCAAAAACCACTGCTTCTTCAATATATACTACACAAGTAAATGTTGATGCTAACGGACAAAATATCATTGGTGATGCTGCCAATGAAACAAGTATTGCTGTTAATCCATTAAATACCGGAGAAATTGTAATTGGCTGGAGACAATTTGATAATGTTACCAGTAATTTCCGTCAGGCGGGGTGGAGCTTTACTTCTGACTCCGGTCAAACATGGACATTCCCCGGAGTACTGGAACCCGGCATTTTTCGGTCAGACCCGGTATTGGATTTTGATGCAATCGGGAATTTCTATTACAACAGCCTGACGAATACCCCGGATTTTTTCTGCAAAGTTTTTAAAAGTGCAGATGGAGGTGCTACATGGGATAGCGGTGTTGATGCTGCAGGTGGCGATAAGCAATGGATGGCTATTGATCGTTCTTCCGGTGCAGGAAATGGTAATATATATTCTTTCTGGAGTTCATTTGCCAGCACTTGTACACCCGATAACTCCACACGTTCAACAGATAATGGTGTTACCTTCGATCCTTGTGTTTTTGTAGACGGTGATCCGTTTTGGGGTACTATGGCTGTAAATAACTCAGGAGAACTTTTTATCGCAGGCAGAAATCAAATCAATGACAGCATTCTGGTAATTAAATCGGCTGATGCACAAATTCCGGCATCAAGCATTACCTGGAGTGTTGCTGAAATTGATATGGATGGTATGCTTAGCGCAAGCCCTGTTGTTAATCCGGGAGGATTACCCGGACAAGTGAATATCGATATTGATTTATCCAATGGGCCGGGTGCCGGATATATATATATTACCGCCCCTTTGGCAAGACTTTCAAATGGTGATCCGGGCGACATTATGTTTTCCAGAAGTCAGGATAATGGAGTTACATGGAGTACGCCAATAAGAATTAATGACGATGTATCAACCAATAATTTTCAATGGTTCGGAACACTATCCGTTGCTCCTAATGGAAGAATAGATATTGTCTGGCTGGATACACGCGATGCTCCGGCATTATCTGACTCATCAGCACTTTATTATTCGTATTCACTTGATCAGGGCAATACATGGTCAGTAAACGAAAAACTTTCTCCAAATTTTGATCCTCATGTAGGCTACCCAAACCAAAATAAAATGGGAGATTATTTTGATATGATTTCAGATAATACAGGTGCACATTTAGCCTGGGCAAATACATTAAATGGTGAACAAGATGCCTATTACAGCAGAATTATTCCACCAATCACCTCTTCAATTGCCAACAATGAAGGTATTACCCCACTTAACATATCACCTAATCCGGTAAAAGATGTATTCGAAATAAATGGTGATTTTAATAATTTAAATATTGCTATTTATTCTGCTTTGGGGGAAGTTGTTTTTGAAAGAGTCTATCAGCAAAAACAAATAATTAATATTTCTAATCTCGCTGAAGGCATATATTTTCTAAAAGTGAAGAAGAACGATGGAAGTACTATTATTAAAAAGTTGATTAAAAACTAATTTCCAATTAACGTGCCTGTTGGATTTTATTTTCTGGATTATATATAAAAATGTTTTATTGAGACGCCTTTTCCATTGTGTCCAAAACATTATAAGGATGAATATCCTTTGACAGTGCTTCTATCTCTTTATCTCCAACAATCTCAATATCCATTTTCTTTGCTACATCGGTTAATATGGTCAATATTTTTGTAACCTCATGCTCTGTCAGCAAACTAATCTGCAAATCCAGCTCTGCCCATTTTTCGGACTGTGCATTCATATGCTTTTGACCCATTAAAACAAATGAAGTAAGAAAAATTGCCTCCACAGCAGCAAATGTTGCAAGAATAATAAAGTTAGGGTCAAAAGGCTTCAAATCCAGGAAGCCAAGGTTCCAAACAATCCATGTTCCGAATAATAATGCATGAGATACAATAGAACTCATGCTTCCGGCAAATGAAGTTATGGAAGCAATAACTTTTTCTGTCATGCTTCGCTTTTTAAGATCTTTCTTTTTCCTATGTATTAATGCCTTAACATTCCTTTGTACAACTTTTAAAATATCGGGTTTGGCATTTTCAGAAGATGTATTCATTTTGATCAATTTATTTGAATGAAGATATCATAAATATCCAATTCCATAAGTAAAGCCACTGTCTTGAAGAAAATAATGCTTGTTGTAAAGATTCTTCAGATATTTATAACAACTCCAACCGGATTCTCATTCGTTTGCAAAAATAAGGGTAATAGAATACTATTTCTTTTTTTACAGGAATTATGTAAATATAATACTTAATAATATAATAAACTCCGAACATTATGCTATTCCTTAACCGAATGATCTGTTTCTCCAGCTATAGGTATATAAAAACCGGATAATATCTTGCTCTTATCTGTCCTCTCCCAAAAATATTTTACGATGTTTGGCGCAGCCGGTTTTATACTTATAATCATTGATTACCATTTTGCTAATTTAATTAATAAAGTTTTCCATAATTACCAATAATTCTACTTAAAAGAGTTGACCAGGACATATGCAAAATTGGTACGATGTTATACTTTCTGAAACAAGTGCTTCCTTTACAGTGACCATATGGGTTTTTGTTACAAATTTGTAAATCATTGTCTTCCTAATTACATTTACAGCTTGTCAAAACAAAAAGCTATTTCCAAACAAATAAACTAAAAAACCTTAATTCCGCAATATCCAAATCATGAAACTTTCCAACAACAAAATTCTTATTACCGGCGGTGCAAGTGGCATAGGCTTGGGGCTTACTGAAAGGTTTATTCAGGAAAATAATACGGTTATAATTTGTGGCAGAAGAGAAGCCACTTTATATGAAGTTAAAGAAAAATATCCCTCAGTAATAACCCAAGTATGTGACTTATCGAAAGAAGAAGAGCGAATTACACTTTACAAGTGGGTTTCAGAGTACCATTCTGATTTGAATGTGCTAGTCAATAATGCCGGCATTCAGAACTGGATGAATATATCGGATAGTGCATTTTACCAAAAGACAGCTAATGAGATTAACACCAACATAATAGCGCCTGTTCATCTTACCTCACTATTTGTCAATTTAAAATCACTAAACACCATTATAAACATAACATCAGGCCTTGCCTTTGTTCAGCTTTCAAAAGTTCCTGTTTACTGTGCAACAAAAGCTTTTTTTCATTCCTTTACACTTTCATTAAGGTATATGTTAAAAGAAAAGAATATTGAAGTAATTGAAATGATACCACCTGCTTTAAATACTGATCTGGGAGGCAAAGGATTACACGATGGGCAACCTCCTGTTTCAGATTTTGTAGATGCTGTATTTCAACAAATGAAAGAAGGCAAATTGGAATTGACATTTGGTTTTAGTGAAATAATGGCTAAAGCCACACCGGATGTTATTAATGCAACATTCAACAGAATGAACCCTTAATCGAAGAAGTTTGCTAAGGATTAAGCCTATTCCGTCCACTTCTCAAAACGATTTGATTTACTAAAATTGAAATTCAAATATATATTAATGTTTATACAGTTTTAACATCAAAATTAAAATTATAAAAAATGGCAAATAATAAGAAGTTGTCACCGGCACTAAGCGAAAACCTAATCGCAACTTTAAAAAGCCGTTTCGAGATAAACATGAACCGGCATAAGGGTATTGAATGGCGGGAGGTTCAGGCAAAGCTGTCAGCTAATGCCGAAAAAATGTGGTCCCTTAAGGAGATGGAAAAAACCGGAGGCGAACCTGACGTAGTTGGTTTTGATAAAAAGACGAATGAATATATTTTTTATGATTGTTCGGCAGAAAGTCCTAAAGACCGAAGAAGTGTTTGTTATGACCGTGATGGTCTTGATTCAAGAAAAGAATTTAAACCTGCAAATAACGCTGTCGATATGGCTGCTGCCATGGGTGCGGAACTTTTAACAGAAGCTGAATACAGGAGCCTACAGCAAATAGGTAATTTTGACATGAAAACATCGAGTTGGATAGCAACTCCTCCTGAAATCAGGAAGCTTGGAGGTGCACTCTTTGCTGATTGCCGTTACGATCACGTTTTTATATATCATAATGGAGCCCAATCATATTACGCCGGCAGGGCATTCCGTTGTTCACTTAGAGTATAAAATCCCTTTCCGTTTTCTATATTATCAGGTTTACTTTCAGAAGTCATTTAATAAAGCCAGGAGCTATATACACATTGGGGAATTAAAATATTTACCTTTGTAGTTGTTTTAAAATACATTCCCAATCAGATCTTTTAGTGACTTTTAGTTTATGATCCCGAAAATCAAATGAAATACTTAGCTACTCTAATTTCAATAATTATTTTATTTCCGGTAAAAGCGTCCTCTCAAAATTTTTCCAACTTTCAGGAAATCCCGTCTTTATATAGCATTGATACCATTCCCATGTTAGCTATTGCTGGATTTAAATCAATAACTGAAAAAGAATTCCTGAATTATAAAGCGAATCAAATAAATAAAATTGAAAAAGATACTACTATTAAACCTGACACTACCGGGCTATTCAGGGTGTATACAAAACATTCCACTTACGAATTAAGGCAGTCAAAGAATTATACCTCCTCTTATTCAAATATTGGTTATTATCCTCAACTCCGTGCTCATCTGATTGAATTTACCGGCGCAGGAATAGGTGAAATGTATTTACTTGATGATGAAACAGATGATAAAATGACGCTTCCCTCCTCCTATGATGCAGGTATTATTGACCTGTTGATATCTCCATTGAATCAATGGCTGCTTGTATACTCATCATACGACAGGCCGGATTATGACTCTTATTACGATAACCGTTCAGAATTCTTTATTTACAAAATTGAAAAGAACAAAGGGCTTAAGGGATTGAAGCCGTTCAAATATTTCGAATCTGATGACTGGTCGATTGAAGAAATGGTTTGGGCAGATGACAAAACCATTGCGCTTAAAATTTATGAAGGAATACGTGGAGAGGGTAGTCAAAGTAACGGTTATAAGTTTTATAAAAATATTTTTGAATAACAATTACCCTACTTTCATCCTTTAAGATAAAATAACCAATGAAATACAATACCAAATTTTTCTTCTGCATTTTTGCATATATATTCTTTTTTCTGATCTCCTGTAACCGCGAAAATAAAACTGCTGAAGAAATACCTTCTGATCCAGGCATTGCAACTGATAGCATAAAAGATGTTATAACAGATTCATTAAATCAGCCTGACTCAATGTTTGCGATATCCGAAGAGTTTTGTGTTGACTATGCCGGCACTGAAACATTTTTGCCTGCGAACGAATCATTTGTTGAGTTTACGAAAAGATCAAAAAATTATTTTAAAGGAAAACAACATGTATCCGGAATATTTGTTAAAGAGAATTTTTTGATGGATCAGGATTCATTCGTTATCAAAAACATCTGGACAGAAGAATCAACAGGCGAAAAGATTTCCACAGAAAACTACATTAAAAATACAGATTTTTATTTAGCAGATACAATAATTAGAACTGATTTGTTTACGGGTTTAGTTTATGAAGCGATTGATGCGGAAGGGTCCAGCAAATTTCTATGTACACTTGACTCCTCCGGAAAACTAATTTCCACGATTAACATAGCTTTCTTCCTGCATTCCGGCTCTTCAACTGCTGATGACGGCTCAAAAATTCCCTGGTATGCGAATAAGAAAGGTTGCATACAACGGGACTTAAGAATTTATTTTGTTTCAGATATCTCTATTAAAAAATTATTTCAGATATTGGACAATGGAAAAATAATTGAATTAAAAGGATAATTCAGCCAAATGCAAAAAGATAATAAAAACACAAGTCAATCAACTGAATGAAACAAATAACAGTATTCTGCGGTTCCAGTCCGGGTAGTGTAACTATATTTAAAAAACAAGCCACTTTATTGGGGCAGACATTAGCAAAACAAAACATTGCACTAGTTTATGGAGGCGCTAAAGTTGGATTGATGGGTGCCGTTGCTGACGGAGTATTGAGTGAAGGTGGTAAAGTGATAGTGGTATTACCTTCTTTTTTAAAATCAAAAGAAATTGCACATGACCAATTAACAGAACTCATCATTGTGGAGAGTATGCATGAAAGGAAAACAAAGATGTTTGAGCTATGTGATGGAATAATCGCATTGCCGGGTGGATTTGGTACTTTGGAGGAACTATTCGAAATGCTTACATGGGCTCAACTGGGGCTTCATCAAAAACCAATTGCTCTTTTAAACACTGATAATTATTACGGTTCTTTGATCGGTTTAATTCAAAATATGGTAGAGAAGCAATTTTTAAAGGAAGTCAATCAGCAAATGTTATTGGTGAGTGATACTATTGATGACCTGCTTCACCAAATGAATAATTACGTTGCTCCGGCTGTTGGAAAATGGATCAGTAGAGAGAATGTATAATTATTTTAATTGTATATATTAAGAAAATGGCCAGTTGACCTCACGAGAATTTAGATGAGGCTTATTAAAACAAATATCCGATCAGCCTTTTAGCATTTTCTTCATTGTTAAAGATGGACTGTAACTGTTGCTCCCTTTCTGCAATCATTTCTTCCGTAAAAGGTCGTTTAAATTTATCCAGTACCGCATTGATCATTTCCTGTTCCGAATCAGTAACACGACAAAGTTGCTCTAGTCCGGTATGTGCTACCATTCGTGAATTTACAATGCAATAACGACCGCTGAATAATGCATTAATGAGTTTAAGTTTTATTCCTGTTGATTGAAATGTAGGAAGGATATTGATTTGAGCATTCTGAATGAGTTGCTGCATAACCTCCACATCAGGATTTTTTTTCAATGTGATGTTAGGATATTTTCCAACGGAATGTACCAATTCTGCCGAAGGATAGTTTCCGGCAATTATTAATGGGATTTCCGTTTTATTAAAGATATTATTCACTAAAAACAATGCGGCAAAATCATTCTCCCCCACCCCCAGATTTCCATGATACAATGCATACTCCCCCTTCCCCGTTTTG
>JANOBN010000030.1:0-10486 GCA_031411675.1 Bacteroidota bacterium
AGGAGGCGCATTTACACGTATGGGTTATCGTCATGACTATATTGCAAAGATTAGTACTACCAATGATAATGCTGATGTTAATTTCCCTTCAGCAAACGGGGTAATTTATACGTCGATACCTGATGGAAGTGGCGGATGGTATATAGCCGGTGACTTTACAACTATCGGTACGGCTTCGAGATATTATATTGCACATATTTTATCTGATAATAGTGTTGATTCTATCTTCAATGCCGGACTTATATATGGAGCATTGGGAGGCATCAGGGCATTATTGCTGGATGGAAGTACATTATATATTGGTGGTGGATTCAATAATAGTGCAGGTGCACCATATCTTGCCAGAAATTATATTGCTTCTTTAAATGCTGTAACCGGATCTGTGTTACCATGGAATCCAAATGCTGACCAAGTTGTAAATACAATTGTAAAGAAAGATACTTCCATTTATGTAGGAGGGTCCTTTACCAATATCGGAGGTAAGTACAAACCTTATTTTGCACAACTTGGTAAGGTAAGCGGTTTAGCAATAAATGGAACTCAAACTGCAAATAGTATTGTGCAAAAAATTGTAAATAAGGGAGACTCATTATTTTTGGGTGGGAACTTCACCAGATTGAGTTACAAAAGACAAGGGCTTGCAATTTACAACTCTACATCTAATGATACGCCGGATGAAAATTTTCCGGAAACTGATGGATATATTTATTGCTCATTACCTGATGGTTCCGGTGGTTGGTATGTAGGTGGTTCATTTAATACAATAGGGGGTGTTTCCAGGACAGGTCTCGCAAGGATCAATTCTGCAGGACAAGTGCTGGCAACATTTAATCCGACAATTACCTGGGTCGGAGGAATGCCAAATATCCGGGCTCTTGCTATAGTTGGAACAAGATTGGTTATTGGTGGAACGTTTGATTTTGTTAATGGAAGTGCCAAGACTTATTTGGCTGCCGTACTTGCAACAACCGGTGCAGCAGCATCCTGGAGTCACAGTACGAATGGCGAAGTGAACTGTCTGGCAAGTGATGGTACTTCTGTATTTGCAGGTGGTGCATTCACTATTGTAAATGGAATAGTACATAATTACATTGCAAAATTTAATTCAACAGGTACAGTTCAATCATGGAGTCAGACAACCAGTGGAGCAAATGGCAGAGTACTTTCCATCGCATTGTTAAGCTCCACAAGAATGATTGTGGCTGGTGAGTTTACCACAATGGGAGTAAGTAATGTCAGGTATGTTGCAAAAATGCATCCTGCTTTAAATACCAATAATGTAGTCACCACGTGGAATCCAGATCCTGATGGGCCTGTATATTCATTGTTGAATACAAACAATAAAATATATATGGGTGGTGCATTTACTAATTTGTTTTCAAGTACAACACCGCTTTCAAGAACATACCTGGCCTGTGTGGATACACTTGTTGGAGCTACTGCACGGCCTTTCAGTCCTGTTATAGATCATTATGTTTTTTCCCTTGCGCTAGAGGGGAATAAATTGCATACAGGGGGCTATTTTACAACAGTAAACGGAGTATCACGAACCTATGCAGCAGTGATAGATACCTCAGGAGCCGGTACGCTATCTGCTTTTGATTTACATCCCAATTCATATATATATACAATTCTTGTTCAGTCAGGCAAAGTTTTGTTCGGAGGTTCGTTTAATGAAGTAAAATCATTCGGACGAAATTATCTGGCTTCTGTTTTGCATTCAACCGGAAAAATGAGTTCATGGGATCCTCAATGCGATAATGTTGTTTATGATCTTTATGTTAATACCTCGGATATATATGCTGCAGGCGCATTCAATAATGTTTCAGTTTCCACAACACCGGTTACCCGGATCTGTGCGGCTTCATGGAGTAGGTCAACAGGGATACTAAGAAATTGGGATGCGCCAATTTTCTATAATGGAGGCTTTGGTTCCGGGATTTATGCAATTTCCGGTGATGCATCAAATATTTATCTGGGTGGAATCTTTGATTCACTATCAACAGCAAGAAGGAATAATATTGCCAGAGTTGATTTAATAAATGGAACAGTAGATGCAACATGGGATCCTAATCCTGATGGCACAATTTCAAGTCTTTCATTATCCGGAACAAACATTATAGTGGGAGGTCCATTCAACTATTTTAAATGGGCCAACAGAAACTACCTTACAGCAATTAAACATTCAACAGGTCAATGGAATGAATGGAATCCTAATCCTGATGGATATATATATGATATCGCAACTACAAATTCCAATGTTTATGCAACTGGTAATTTTGACAATATTAATGGTGTGCCACAAAATGGCATCGCTAAGTTTGATTTGGCCACCGGTAATTTCACCAACTGGAATCCGCAATTAAGTTTTTCTGGATATGCTCCTTATGCTGACATCTATGCTGTTTCACCCATAGGAAATCATGTTTATTTGGGTGGGCAAGTTGATTCAGCAGGAATTTTTAGAAGAAATTTTATTGCAGATATTGATGATGCAACAGCAAGTGTAAATAACTGGAATCCTGATTTAAACAGTACAGTATATGATATTGCTACTTATGGAAGTGATGTTATTGCCGGTGGTGCTTTTACTATTTCACATAATAATCTTCGCACTAAACTGGCAGCGTTAAAACAAAGTAATAAAACGCTGCTGCCTTTCGCACCGCAAATTGATTATTATGTCTCTAAAATGGCTACCAACAATGCAAATTTATATTTAGCCGGAGGATTTGATCATATCAATGGAGATACACTTTTTGGTGCGGCTTCATTTAACCTGAATACATTAAATTTAAATTCCTGGAACCCCCGCTTGAAACAGGGCAGTTATGGAGAATATGCAAATATGAATGCTATTGCAGCAACGAATAGTACAGTTTATATAGGAGGCCCGCTTGACACTGCAGGAACTACTCCCCGTAATTATTTGGTAGCTGTTGATGCTAGCACTGCAGCAGTTCAAACATGGAATCCTAGTCCAAATGGAGTGGTACACTGTCTTAAATTGAGTGGAAGTAATTTATTTGCAGGAGGAGCATTTCAATATTTTAAAGGGGCAGCAAAAACAAATATTGCCGCTATTGATTCAGCAACAGGACTTGTACTTCCGGCATTTAATGGTACTGCAGATGCTACTGTCAATGATTTACAAATAGGCAACGGTGTTTTATATGCCGGTGGAAGTTTTTCTAACATTGGCGGGCAATCACGTACATTTCTTGCAGCATTAAATCTCACAACAGGATTAACAACTTCATTTAATGTTAACATAACGGGTTCACAAGTAGCTTGCATGGCACATAATGGTACTAATCTTTATTTTGGAGGGGCTTTCTCTATTGTAAATGGAGCAGCAAGAAGTAATGCAGCGAATGTAAATGGCAGTGGTACACTTCAGTCATGGATACCCAATACTGACGCAATTGTTTATGATATTTTAATAAATGGTTCAACATTTTATCTCGGCGGACAATTCTCCAACATCGGACCAACACCCCGTCAGTTTTTAGGAAGTACAAATTCAACCGGTGCTGCTACTGTATGGAATCCGTCGCCAAACAGTTACCCTAACGCCTTTGCATCGGATGGCACTAATCTTTATGTTGCAGGAACATTTTCTGCCATTGCAGCTCAAAGCAGAAACTATTCTGCTGCATTTAGTTTGTCTGCAGGAAATGCTTTACTATCATTTAATCCATTGTTTAACTCCTATACCTATGGAAATGCAATAAATGGAAATACCGTGTTTTTTGTCGGTCCATTCTCTACGGTTGATACTGCCGGCCGGCTCTATTGTGCAGGATTAAATAAAATAAACGGTTCTGTTTCTAATTTTAATCCTCTTGCCAACAATATTATGAATAGATTGCTTGTAAGCAATGGTAATCTGGCATTAGGTGGACCTTTTACCATGCTGGATGGTAAATACCGGAGCGGTTTTGCTGTATATAATGCAACACCTTCCAATTGTCCTCCAATTGTTACTCCAACTATTACACGTTCCGGCGACACTACATTTTGTGCGGGCAGCAGTGTAACGTTAACTGCTCCTGCCGGATATACCTATTTATGGAGTAACAATGCTACCACGCAAAGTATTGTCGTAAACACATCAGGAAATTATTTAGTTACAATAACTGATGCATGCAATTATTCAGCTGCTTCATCTCCTGTAACAATTACAGTATTATCAACACCAACAGTTAGTATTACTCCTTCCAATCCGGGTATTTGTCCGGGAGATAGTGTACAACTTATCGCACATGCAACAGCTCCCGGAACAGCATTTAATTTTAACGGAGCAAATCAATATGCTGATCTGGGTGATCCGGTTAATAATTCATTTGATATAGGAGCACAAGTTACACTGGAGGCTTGGGTGAAATTTAATTCTGTAACACCGGGTGTTCAAACTATTTTGTCCAAGGATCAAGGTGCAGGAAATACTAATAAATGGATATTTACATACCATTATAACTATTATATCATTCATAGCGGCTTAGCTTTTCATATCAATGATAACGGAGCTTCTAATCAATGGATTTATTCCAATAACTGGTTGCCTGTTGTTAATACATGGTACCACGTATCTTTAGTAAAAAATAATAATCTGTATACGTTCTATATAAATGGGGTGAGTTACGGATCTTTTACTAATACCACACCAATACCGGATGTTAATGCTAACTTAACAGCGGGAGAAGCCGAAAATTATTTTTTTATGAATGGTGCAGTGGATGAAATCAGAGTATGGGATACCATTCGTTCAACGGTTCAAATTGTAAATGGGATGAATACTACCATGTCTGCAGGAACACCGGGTTTAAAAGGATACTGGAAGGCTGACGAAGAAACCGGAATTGCTGCAATTGACTCAAGCGGTAATAACTACAATGGAATTCTGGTTAATGGGGCAAATTACACCGTAGGGGCGCCAAATGCTCCGGGTTCTTCAATCGGATTAACTTATAACTGGAGTCCTGCTTCGGGCTTGTCGGCTGCGAATATATATAACCCCTACGCTTCTCCTGCCGGTACTACTAACTATACCGTCACAGTAACAAAAACTTCTACAGGATGTAGTTCTTCGGCAAATAAAATAGTTACTATTGGTTACTTCCCGCACATTTATTATGCCGATGCTGATGGTGATTCCTATGGCAATATCACTTCACCAATAAATGCATGTACTCCACCTTTTGGTTATGTTACTGACAGTACGGATTGTAATGATGGTGATGCTTTGGTATATATTGGCCAAACCGAAGTATGCAATGGTATTGATGATGATTGCGATGGATTAATTGATGAGAATCTCAACTGTTTAAGAGTAAAATTTATGGTGGAAGGATTTTACACAGGTGGTGGCACCATGATTAATTCCCTTTATTTTAACGGATATAATGCACACCCCACAGCAACAGATAGTATTATAATTGAATTACATGATTCTGTTGCACCCTATAACCTGGTACAAGCCCAACCGGTATTATTGTTTTCAAATGGCAACTCCTATTTTACAGTATCTAATTCTTTAGTAGGATATCGGTATTTCGTGGCAATCAAACACCGCAATGCGTTGGAAACATGGAGTAAGGACCCGGTACTGATTGGAATTAATACATTGTTTGATTTTACAGCGCCATAAGCAACATACTATTTCAATATAAATTATTTTACCCTGATGAATATGCTTAAATTCATCAGGGTTTTTGATTTTGAAATAGATTCTTTATTAAGATAAAAGTCGTTGCTATTGCGATATCTGAAAATAAATTATTGCTTAACTAGGATCAATTAAACCAATTCGTAATGGTTTCAATGGATAAATTATTTTTTGAAGGGGAGCTAATATCCTTTTCAATTTTCCCTTCTTGCATCATTATTAAACGACTGCCATATTTTATCGCATCTTTCAGGTTATGTGTAACCATTAATGCAGTTAAATGATTCACACTAATAATTTCTTCCGCTTTCTCCATCACCAATGCTGCCGATCTGGGATCAAGTGCAGCTGTAGGCTCATCCAGGAGCATTATTTTACAATCATCCATTATGCCCATTACCAAGGTCAAAGCCTGCCGCTGACCACCTGAAAGACTGCCCATCGGTTTGTAGATATTATTTTCAAGTCCGAGTTTTAAAAATGAAACTTTCTCTTTAACTACTTCTTCAAATATTTTAGTGGTACCAATTTTCAATCCTTTGCTTTTAGTACGAAGTGCCGCCAACCGGAAATTATCCAGTATGCTTAACTCCGGTGCAGTACCTGTTAATGGATTTTGAAAAATACGACTGATGTAAACTGATCGAAGGTAGTCTTCACGGGATGTCACATCATTATCCGCAATAATTATGGATCCAATCTCCGGATGTACGGTTCCTGCAATAGTGTTCAGCAAAGTACTTTTCCCGGAACCATTAGAGCCTATTATAACGGTAAATTCTGTCTCCTTTAATGTCATCGAAACATCTTTTAATGCACAAAGCGCTGAAGCCGAGCCGGCATTAAATGTAACTGTGATATGTTGCAATGATATCATTGATTATTCCTTTTTTTAGCGGTACTTAAACCAACAATTAAAAGTACAATAGCAGCAGTAACCAATCGAAGATAATTCGGATTTAACCCAATTGATAAGGCTACTGCAATAATTAATCGAAATGCAATACTCCCTGCAATCACTGCAATCAGACTATATATAATACTTGTTTTAATCCACCTTTTTAATAATGCTTCTCCAATCATTACCGAACCAAGTCCTGAAATCACAATACCAAGACCCATATTTATATCAGCAAATCCCTGGTATTGTGTAATCAGATACCCGCTCAATGCAGTCAAACCATTCGCAAGCGCAAGACCTGTAACCTTCATACGGTTTGTGTTTACACCCATTGCACGAACCATCTGTTCGCTGTTACCCGTAGCGCGCATGGCAATGCCAAAGTCAGTTCGAAGCAAATAAAACAATAACATCACTATTAGGAATACAACCATTAGCAGAACAATTAAGTTACTGTTTAATGAATTTGTAAATGGTATTAATTTAAAAATATCAGGAGTGTCAATCAATGGAATGTTGGAACGCCCCATTACTGCCAGATTCACCGAGTATAATGCCGTCATGGTGAGTATACCTGCAAGCAAAGGTTGTATTTTCAGTCGGGTTATAATCAACCCTGTTGCAGTGCCTGCCAGCATTCCTGCTGCAATGGAAATAAACATAACCGTAACAGGATTAAAATGCATGGTTAAAAATAATGCAGTAACTGCTCCGCCTAGTGTGAAACTGCCATCAGTGGTAATGTCTGGAATGTTGAATATTCTCAATGAAAGATAAACACCCAATGCAAGACAACCATATCCCAGCCCTTGTAAAAATGCAGTTAGAAAAAATTCGACACTCACGGTTTTGTAATTGCTTGATAGGTACTGTCAACAGTAATAGTATATTTTAATGCATACTCCTGATTATAAACGCGGCGTCGAATGGAAACTATTTCCGGATTCAATCCTGCTGTTTTTCCGGTTTTTAAAAACTGAGCTGCTTGTTTTCCTGATTGATATCCCCATTGATAAAAATCTGCACCAAAACTGGCTACAGCACCTCTTGCAACCAATCCGGCTTCACTGGTGAAAATCGGGATGTTGAGTTTATTGCAACGGCTGAGCACGGTTTCAAAGGAAGCAAAAATGACATTATCAGGCAGTGCAAAAAACACATCAATATTTTTTGACAATAATGCCTGCATCACCAATTGCGTTTCGGCACTATTGTTTACCGGAAGTTCTACCAGTGTCATTCCTTCCCGTTCGCAACCTTTTTTAAGTCTGTTAAATGCATCCACAGATTGCGGCTCACTTTGATTATAGATAGTGCCAACAGTTTTAGTGGCAGGACGTAATTGTTTTATCAGAGTAACAGCAGTGTCAAGATAATCGAGTGTTTCATATACACCAAAAAGATTTGCCGGTGCTTTACCTGCTCCATCGGTGAGACCTGCAATATCAGGTCTTGGAGCCACCATCATAAAGATGGGAATAGCAGCAGTACGTTTAACAGCAGTAATGGTTGGAAGGGTAATATTGGTAGCCAGTAATGTTGGTTTTTTGGAAATGAGAAGGTCACAAGCCTGACCCAAAACAGGGATGTCGCCCTGAGCATTGGCATATTCAATGGAAATGGTCCCTGCCTTCTCCGAAAATCCATTTTCCTCGAGCGCAGCAAAAAAACCCTGCTTAGCCTGAGCAATGGTTGGGTCTTCGATGAAATCAAGGAAGCCAATCACGGGCACGTTATTTTTTTTGTCTTGAGACTGGCAGCTGCAGATTTGCGTTATAAGAATAATTAAAAGGATTTTTTTCATAATACGGTAAAATATCAGTTTGTGAAATTAAGAAATGTTAACGGTGAAAAAAAAGCCGGTATGAAACGGATATTCATTCTGAACATATATATAAAATGCTGAAATCATTGCCTGATAATGAATTCCGCCAATGAAAACGGGAGGCGAATTTTGTCGATAACTTTAAAAAAAGGGTTGGATTGTATTATAGGAGCTACTTATATTTGTTTGATCATTCAGTAACAACCACAGAATTAAATGGAAAAGCGATGGGTATTTAAGGAGCAGGGCGACCTTGTTGCCATCGGTATTTTGGCCGGCGAACTGAAGATTAATCCTATTCTTATAAATTTATTGGTGCAACGGGGGATAAAGACCTACGCTGATGCCAAACATTTTTTCCGTCCCTCTCTCGACTTCCTTCACGATCCGTTTCTGATGAAAGACATGGATGTGGCTGTTGCCCGTATTGAGGAGGCTATCCGTCAGAAGGAAAATATTCTTGTTTATGGTGATTATGACGTAGATGGTACTACTGCTGTAGCGTTGGTGTATTCATTTTTGAAAACCTTTCACGGCGACATTGGCTATTATATCCCCGACCGTTATAAAGAAGGTTATGGCATCAGCACTCAGGGAATCGATTGGGCAAAGGAGAATGGTTATAGCTTGATTATTGCCCTCGATTGCGGCATTAAAGCAGTAGATAAAATTGAATATGCCAATTCTCAGGGTGTTGATTTTATTATTTGTGATCATCACCGTCCCGGAGATACATTGCCCGCCGCAGTAGCCATACTTGACCCAAAAAGAAACGATTGTGATTATCCGTTTAAGGAATTAAGTGGCGCAGGGGTCGGCTTTAAATTGATTCAGGCTATTTCACAACAGAATAATATGCCTTTTAGCCAGCTGGATCAGTATCTTGATTTGGTTGCTATAAGTATTGCAGCCGATATTGTTCCGATAACCGGTGAAAACAGGATACTGGCTTATTTCGGATTACAAAAGGTAAACAGCCAGCCGCGTCCCGGCATAAAAGCCATTCTAGAATTAAGCAACTTTAAAAAGGAGCTGACCATAAGTGATATTGTATTTACCATTGCACCCCGTATTAATGCAGCCGGCAGAGTGGAGCATGGAAATAAAGCAGTGGAGTTGTTGATTTCAAAAAATGAGGACCTTGCTTCGTTTCTTGGTGATGATATCAATGAAAATAACATAACCAGAAAGGGCCTTGATGCACAGATTACCGAAGAAGCATTAAAGATTGTAGAAGAGGATGAAAGCTTTGCCGGACGCAAATCAACAGTTGTTTATAGTCCGGAATGGCATAAAGGAGTAATTGGTATTGTTGCATCCCGATTAACAGAAAAATACTATCGACCAACAATTGTATTAACCAAAAGTAATGGAGTTGTTTCCGGTTCTGCGCGTTCCATTAAGGATTTTGATATATATAATGCATTGGAAAGTTGCAGTGAGTTATTGGAACAATTCGGGGGGCATATGTATGCTGCCGGATTAACAATGAAGGAAGAAAATGTAGAAGCTTTCCGCCGGCGTTTCGAAGAAGTAGTAGCGGCGAATCTTACCGAAGAAATGCTTACCAGAGAAATTGAGGTGGACTGTATTTTAAACTTAAATGATATTACTCCGGGATTTTTTAAAATTTTGAAGCAATTTGCGCCTTTTGGTCCGGATAATATGGCTCCATTGTTTCGCACCGATGGCGTGCGGGACAATGGCAAAGGCAGAGTGGTAGGTAATAATCATTTGAAGTTTTCATTAATGCAGGATCAGGCGCAGGGAGCCTATGATGGTATCGGTTTTCAGTTAGGACACCATCATCCTATGATTGAAGCAGAGCCTTTTGACATTGTTTACCATATTGAAGAGAATAACTTTAATGGAAGAACAACACTTCAGTTGAATATTAAAGACTTGAAATTTGTAGGTTCAAAACAACTGGCGTTATAATATTTTTTAGTTACTTATTCAGCCACATCCGGTAATACAATCCCGCTTTAATTAAAAAACCATCATTAAAATCAATCACCGTTTCTTCTTCATTTAAAAATCCGGGACCATATTGTCTGGCAACTGTTTGTCCTGCTTCCAGATTAATTACAAA